>JBAXFO010001029.1:0-1860 GCA_037139885.1 Planctomycetota bacterium | reverse complement strand
CCAGCTCAAATCGACACTGCCGCGGATCGGACGGTATTGCCCGATTCCTTGGTTCGCTCGCTCGGGCTCGTCGAAGACGGGCGCCTGTTGTTCCAAGGTTTTGCGGGCGAAGTCATCGAATTGCCTGTTCGCGCAGGCCACGGGCTTGAGAGCCGCAGATGTCGGCGTCGCCACTTGCAGTATCGACGCTTGCCGCTGTAAGATGAATCCGGGTGATCCAATGATCGAAATCATCGAGCAGCGCCGGGCCGATGTCGGTGCATTGTGCCGGCAACATGGCGTCAAGAAGCTGGAGATCTTCGGATCCGCGACGGGGTCGGCGTGGGATCCGGCGCGGAGCGATCTCGATTTTCTCGTCGAGTTCTTGGCGGGGCACGATCTGGGGCCGTGGATGGGTCGGTATTTCGAGTTTAAGGAACAACTTGAGCGCTTGTTCGAACGGCCGGTGGATGTCATATTCGCGAGCGCCCTGAAGAACGCGTATTTTCGTCGAGAGGTTGATCGGACGCGGATCGCGGTTTATGTCGCCTAAAACAAGCAAGCATCTGGAAGATGTTCGAGACGCGGCTGCGTTCGTCCTTGTGGTGACCGTCGGCAAGTCGCTCGAAGATTTTCAGGCGGATCGTCTCTTGCGGCAGGCGGTCGAAAGGAATTTCGAGATCATTGGCGCAGCCATCGGCCGGCTGGCGAAGGACGATCCGGCGACAGCCAACCGCATCGATTCGCATCGAGACATTATCTCCTTTCGCAATCTCCTCATTCACGGCTACGATGTCATCGACCACGCCAAGGTTTGGCAAGTCATTCACGGTGACTTGCCCTCCTTGGAAAGACAGGCGAGCGCATTGCTGGCCGAGCTTTCGGTATGATTTGACCGGACGAACGGTCGAAGTCCCTCCGTTCGATGTTCTTGCGGCGGTGCAGCGTCCATGGACGATCAGCGAATGAAGGCGTACCGATACTTGCTCTATCATGCGATGGTCGATATTCGATCATTCGCTTGGATGCTTTTTTGTCATTTCGGGCGCTCAATCCAATGAACTGGCGGGCCACATTGGATCGGATTCGGCGAGCAGGCATTATTGCCGATTGGCTGCACAACCTCGCATTGTTCTCTGTCCTCGACTTCGAGAGATTTGATGAAGCACGATTCTGGAGCGATTTTCGGCTCTTGAATGAGCGACATCCCGGCGCTCGACTCGGTTGGTATAAGGACATTTTTGAGCGAGAACTTTCCGGTACAGGCCACATCACGAAAGCGTCTCAGTAATTCTTCTTGCTGATCTCGGCGGTCGCCACGAACTCTTCCTGCTTCTCAACGCCAACCTCCACGCCTTCTGTCATGAGCATTGTCGAGTTAATGATCCGCCGTTCCGACTCGTTCGGCATGACGATGATGGCCTTGTGCATGACGCCCAGAGGATTCGTTCGGGCCTCCGTGAACGGCAATGAGGAGTTGTTGACGAGGATGATCCGGGAACGCCCCTCGGCTGGCCTGGGAAGTTCCGTCGTGTATCGGCCCAGGTATTCCTCGCCCTTCTTGAACATCGGGTTAAATTCTTCGAGGAATCGCTGCGGGGAAATGCCGAGGTCGAAGGCGGCCTGAGCGTAATCGGCGAGGAAGAGTCGGCTTTGGACTTTGGACGGTTCGTACCCCAACATGAGCATGGACTCGGCGGGAGCGCCGTCGAGATGGAACTTCGTCGTCTCTTGCTGGTCGAAGCGGGCCATCGAACGATAGACCAACGGCTCGCCGCCACGACGGACGGCGATCGCGCTCAACTCCATCTTCAGAGCGACCATCCAGGATCGCAGGGTATGTGAGTCGATGCCCGGGTCGGCATCCACGACGGCGAAGCC
>JBAXFO010001028.1:0-1861 GCA_037139885.1 Planctomycetota bacterium | reverse complement strand
TTGTCGCACCACATCAAGAACATCTTGCAGGGCCTGCGCAGCGGCAGCGAAATCATGAAGATGGGCCTCGACCAAAAGAACGACCGCCTCATCCAACAAGGCTGGCGCGTGGCCGAGAAAAACCAGGGCAAGATCTACGACCTGGTCATGGACATGCTGAACTATTCCAAGGACCGCATCCCGAACGTCGAACCGACCGACCTCAACGAAATGGTCGACGACGTCGTCGAGCTCCTCGCCCCCCGCGCCGCCGAGTTGGGCGTGAAACTCGAAAAGTCGACTGCACCGAACTTGCCGCGCGTCCCCGTGGACGCCGAGGGGGTGCATCGCGCTCTGCTCAATCTCGTCGGCAACGCGATCGACGCCGTCGAGGGCCGCGACGATCCCAAAGTCGACGTCAGCACCCGCACCGCCGACGACGGTTACGTCCGCATCGTCGTGCTCGACAACGGCGTCGGCATCGCTCCGGAACGCATCCCCGAAATGTTCAAAGTCTTCGTCAGCACCAAAGGCTCCCGCGGCACCGGCCTGGGCCTCCCCGTCAGCCAAAAGATCCTCCGCGAACACGGCGGCGACCTGCTCGTGCAAAGCCAGGTCAACATCGGCAGCAAATTCACGATGAAGATCCCGCTCAAAAGCCCGTTGATCCCCGATTTATCGAGCACCAGCCAGAATCTGCCGGTGCTGCCGCCGGAGGGGTATGATTAGGGAGTCTGAGGGCCGACCAGCGATGTTGCGGCCGATCGTTCGCGGCTCTCCGCAGGAGAGCGCTGACGTGTCGCCTTTCGCAGCGCATGCAACCGTACAACCAACTCAAGTCGCGCTACTAATCACTTCAATCAGATTCGGCTCCCCCGACGCGATGCCCGCTTCGATGACCGGCGCGATGTCGCTGGCTTTGTTTCGAATCCGCGGTCATTCGCCGTTGACTGCGTTCGCCCAATACGCAAAAGTCTCGCCCGTGATGGGAAAGCGGCGGCGCAGGTTTTCCGCGTCAAGCCAGGCGAAGAAACGGCGCGCCTCGCTCTCCAATCCCAGAAGCGTCAAGCATTTCAAAATTCGCGTGATCCGCAGCCAGTTGTGATTCGGATAGGACCAGATCTCGGGACTGCGGAGGCCGAAATGAGAGCCCTCGACGACATGCCCGTCGGAGCGCTGCACCAAACCGAAGAATGCGAGCATGCGCTGAAACGACCGGCGGAGATTGTCGCGCAGAGGAGATTCCGCTCGGAAGGTTGCGATGTCGACGGCTGTGAGCAAGGGAGCGTCCGGATTAAAGCGACTGGCTTCGAGCAGCGGAAAGAGCCACTGAATGAAATCGTGGGCCTCTTCCATCTGGTCGTCGTTCCAGGCGAGAATCTCGGAAAGAAAGCGACCCTCCGAGTCGCTCGCGGTCTCGCGATAGAAATCAATGATGATGGTCATACCGCTCCGAGCCCGTCGTCGTCCTGATATTGTGGGATGTCCATCCGAAGCTTTTAGCGCCACGCGGAACACGCGGGGCACCTTGTGCTCCGTCGTTTTCATTTTATCGGTCTGGGGGGATTTATCGCGAGTCTCACCCCCGCGCACGTTTCTTGCAAACCCCGGCGTGCGGCGGTATAACGAAGAAGTCTCATCCTCAAGCGGGTCGAGGTCGCTCATGTCGGAGAAAAACCCCCGTCCCGATTGGCGTCAGGCCAACAAAAAACCCGCCGCTCAGACGCCGGCCGCCGGCGCGGGCAAACGGGGCTGGCAGAAGCAATCCGGCGGTCCCGTCGGCCCACGCAAGCCTTGGTCGCGCGGCAGCCAACTCGCCTTGGCCGTGCTGTTGCTGTCGTTTTTCGTCGGCGGCGTTTATATCGTCATCGAATGGTTGCGG
>JBAXFO010001027.1:0-1868 GCA_037139885.1 Planctomycetota bacterium | reverse complement strand
CCGCCAACGCCGCCGCCACTCCCGTGCCCTGACCGATGACCATCCACGCCCCCTCAATCCGGAGCGACGAAATACCGACATGCGTGCAGGAGAGCGCGACGGGCACCGTTAAGTTGACACACTGCTCGGGCTTCGGGAGAACCGATCGGTAAGGAACGTGATACGCGTAACCCTTTCCCGGCTTCTCGTGGACCGGGAAGATCGTACCCTCGTTGATCACGCCGCCGCCTTTGAGCGCGATCCGCTGGCAATCATGCGAGTCGATGGGGAACGACGAGATCGCAATCGGGTCGTCCTTCTTCGGTTCTTTGAGGATGTCCTTTTCTGTGATGACATACATCCCCTTCATCCGACGAGACTCGCGGACGTACAGCGCCGGGGAGAAGTGGTCGTAGTTCGCGAACTCGTCCTTGCATAGGCCGAGGCGGCCGTATTCGCTCTGAACGTTTTTGGGAACTATGGGGTCGGTCGTCAAGAACTGATAATACTCGAGCGTATATTGCTTGTGGGCCTCCCAGATTGCTTTCCGCCCCGCCTCGTCCGCTTTGTGCCAATCGTTGCTCCCGCCGACGAGACCGATCGAGAATTGACGGCCAATCGAGTTGTTGCCATCGTACTTCTTGTGGCCCGGCAACGGGTATAGATCGAATCCGACCTGTTTGCTGTCGCCACCGGCTTTCAAGTATCGGCGAACAATCTCGAAGCGGGCCGGGTCATACTTTTCCGGTTTCGGCATCGCAACGCGATTCTCGGGATTCGCAGTCAGGCAGAGTCGAAAGCTAAAAGTCATGATGTTCTTATCGCCCGCTTCAGCTGGCCCGCCATCGTCGGTCGTGACGAGCGGCAGAAGCTTGCCGTTGTCATCGAACCCATTGATGTTCATCTTCGGTTTCGGATACCGCTTGCCCGCCAGGGTCTCTCCATACTCCGCCCGGCCTTCGCGCCCGATCGTCCAGTCGACCCCGGCTGCCGCCATGAGATCCCCTTCGTACGTGCCATCGATGAAGACCTTCGCGCTAAAATCGCCGTTCTTCGTGACCAGGGACACGATGCGACGGTCTTCGTTCTTGATGGACTGGAGTCGTTCGTTCACGAGAACCTTGACCCCGGCTTCGTCCAGCATTTTCTTCGTCACCCGCATCGCCACGTGCGGCTCGAAAGCCCAAATCGCTTGATTCTTCACGGCAGGATTATACGGCGCTTTGAGTCCACGATCGGTGTAGTCCTTCACCACGCGTGTGTGCCATTCGTGGAACAGCCCCATCAGGGTGCTGCGCACCATTTGGTTGGAATCGCAATGGCTTAACCCGCCCGTCGTCATCCCGCCCACGTGATCGGTCGGTTCCAAAAGGATCACTGATGCTCCTTCACGGGCTGCCGCGATAGCGGCGCAAAAACCGCCCGGAGTTGAGCCGTAAACAATAACGTCAGCATCCGCTGCGACGGCGGTTTGTGGCGCAGTCCACTGCAACACCGTAAGAATCGTGCAGACGATAATTCTCATGAATGCTCCGCTTACGAATCGTTGTGTCCGCAAATTACTTTGAAGAGCGCCAACTGTCTCATTCGACTTTCCTATGTCGGCGACGCTTTCTAGCCTGACCTACTTCATCGCGCCACGTCGGCGATCGTTCCGGTGCTGTTGTTGAAGCGGTCGATTCGCACTCCCATCTTCTGGGCCATCGTCAGCAGCAGGTTGCTGTGCGGGGCACGCGGATTTACGGGAACTCGACAGATGGTTCCCAGTCGTTGGGAACGTTCATTGTCGAGTTCGTAGGTGAACTGCGGATTTCCGACTGCGTTGAAGTCGATGTGGCTGCCGTGTCGCAAGCCGAGCGCTGTGCCGCCCGCGAGTATGAAAGGTAAAT
>JBAXFO010001026.1:0-1870 GCA_037139885.1 Planctomycetota bacterium | reverse complement strand
TGCGACGGGAAATCTAATTGTCGTCAGACGGGGCAAACAGTTGTCGCTAGACACCCGGCCGTGGTCGGCGGCCCGTTTGGCGTCGCCGGTCTGGCGTTCGAGTTGCCGCTGACGACGGGGATCATGTTTCGCTCGATCGCCTCGGCCGCGGCGGCGATGGGCGAGGATCTTGAAGATCCCCTCGTCCGTCTGGACTGCCTGACGGTTTTCAGCCAAGGTGGCCCGGGCGCGGACGATGACGCCATGGAATCCAGCTATCTGACCACCCGCCTCTCGCTCGCCTACATGGTGCGCGAGGCGGCCGGATTCGTGTCGACGCATACCGCCCGGCAAGTGGCCGAGGCGCTCGCCACCGGGGGCGCTCCGCAACTGACGATTTTAATCGCCCGTATCGCGGCCCGATTCAATGTCGTCGTCTCGCAAAAGTTTTTGGCGCAGAGCCTACCGGTCGTCGCCATTGCCACCGGCGCCCTGGTCAACGCCGCCTTCTGCGATCATTTCGGCTCCATCGCCCGCTATCACTTCGGCATCCGCAGACTCGAACGCCAACACGGCCAAGATCGCATCCAAGACGCCTATCGCCAAATCGTGAGACGGCTTAAAGGGAAGTGATTGCGATCAAAATGTCAACAGTGGAAGATGAAGCACTTCGGCAAGGCCTTTTGAAGCGCCGCCACAGCATCGACGGTCACCTCGGTCTCGCACAAGCAGAGTGAGGCAAGGGTTCTGAGGTTGGCCAACTCTTTGAGTCCCGCGTCCATCACTTCCGTCTTGGACAGATAGAGGCCGAACGAGGATTCGGGGACGGGCAACTTCGCCACGACGCCCTCCTTCCATTTGAGGAAACGGAAAGCCGGGACGGCGCCTGCCTCGGGATTCTCAAGGAAACTCAGAATGCCCGACTCGTCGACCTTCATCCACCCGACCGTCGCCCCCGCATCTTTCCAAGCCTTGACGATGTTTTCGGGCAGGGGCCTGGGCAGGCCGTTCTTCTCGGGCTGCCCCGCGAAGCCGAATGGCCCCGCGACCAGCGCCAACACGAATGCCAACGCACGCATGACGAAACCTCCTGAAGCGGCTCGTGGTGTCTGGGAAAAACCGGAATGCCGGCCCGTTTCGATATCCCTGGTTTGGCTCCCCTCATCAGAGTACGACCAAAACGGCTGCAAATTGCCGAAAATCGTGGACGAAGGTGAATGGCCTGCCAAGGACGAGCGATTGCAGCGAGACCTTCGAGAACTGGAAACGCCTGTTGCATGCGTGCTCGGCCCCCGCTCTCGATAGAATAAATGTTTGGGCGGACGTACTTGGAGCAATCACCGCAATGACGAATCCAACGATCACTCTCGTCTTTGGGACTCGGCCGGAAGCCATCAAAATGGCTCCGGTCGTCAAGGCGTTACAGGCGGATCGGCGTGTGCGGACCCTCACTTGTGCGACCGGTCAGCATCGGCAAATGCTTGATCAGATTCTCCAGACGTTCGACATCACGCCGGACACCGATTTGGGCCTGATGGCAGCCGGACAGAGCCTGGCGAGCCTCACGGCACGTGCGATCACCGAGCTCGATGCGTATTTCATCCGAGAAAGGCCGAATCTCGTGCTGGTGCAGGGCGATACGACGACGGCCTTTGCCGCGGCGCTGGCCGCGTTTTATCAGAAGATTCCCGTGGGGCACGTCGAGGCGGGATTGCGGACCGGCAATTTATTCAGCCCGTGGCCCGAAGAGGCGAACCGCGTCCTTGTCAGCCGGCTGGCCGCTTTGCACTTTCCGCCGACGAGCGGAGCGCGCGAGAACTTGCTCAAAGAAGGCGTGCCGCCCGAACGCATCGTGACAACCGGAAACACCATCGTCGATGCGCTCCTGCAT
>JBAXFO010001025.1:0-1871 GCA_037139885.1 Planctomycetota bacterium | reverse complement strand
GACTACCGATTGAATCGGAACTCCGAACACGACACCAGGACCCACATCGCGTCTTCCATTCGCTGGGCTCCCGGCAACTGGCCTGCCGGCAACTTGGCGCCCTTTACGTCGTTGGCATTCTTCTCTTGCCCGTTCAAATACTCCACAAATCGCTCGCGTTCCTCACTCGTTGCCGGCCGACTCAAGACGGACAAAAACATCTTTTCGACCT
Source organism: Planctomycetota bacterium (assembly GCA_037139885.1). Taxonomy (GTDB): domain Bacteria; phylum Planctomycetota; class Planctomycetia; order Gemmatales; family Gemmataceae; genus JAIEPT01. The sequence goes on along the minus strand of JBAXFO010001025.1, from coordinate 1,660 downwards.
TGGCCTCCCACGGCTCATTGCTCATCAACAGTTGTTCCGGCAGGTTGCCTTTACTGGGCCGGCACATGCTGCGGAATAGATCGCCGTTGTGCAGGAACAAATGCTCCGACAGGCTTCCTTGGAATCGCCCTTGCCCATCGGTGGGCTCACCCAGGTATTTCAAGATGTCCGCGCCCGGTTCCTTGTTGAGCGCCGACTCGAGGCCAAGCCCCGTCGCGATGTGCAGCGACGCAATCAACTCCTCGACGATCAACGGCCGAATGCGTGCCCGTTCGTAAAACTTCGGCAGCGCATCCGTTACTTTTCCGACATCCTCGGCTTGATACGACTGGCTGTTGACAATTTCACGAACGAGCCATTTAAAGTCGAACTTGTGGGCAACCAATTCCTTCTCGATCCCGTTCAGCAGCTCGGGATTGCTCGGGGGATTGGCGGCATTGAAATCGTCCACCGGATGCACGAATCCCCGCCCCATGAACTGAGCCCAGACGCGGTTGGCGATCGCTTTCGCGAAGAACGGATTCTCCTTCGCGGTCATCCATTCAATGAATTTCGCCCGCCGCGAAAACGCTGGCTTCGGCGGCGCTTCACCCGGTTTCAACTTCGGCTCTACGAAATCCTTCGGCGTTTCCGGCTCTTTCAGTTCATCGCCCTGGAGAAACTTCGGTCGGATGGGAGTCGATTTTTTCTTCTTGGTTTTCGGGTCGATTTCCTCAAGCGCAAACAGCGCTTCGCCTACGCTTTTCTCGCCCACAAGGTACTGTTTTCCCTTTTGATTGGTGATCTCAGCCTTCCCCGGAACTTCCACGGCCATGGTGCGGACGAAAAAACCGGCCATGCCGTGGTAATCCTTCTGCGTCCACGACTCGAAGGGATGATCGTGACATTTGGCGCATTGAATCTGCGTGGCGAGGAAGAAACGCGAGACGGCAGTGACCATCTCGTCCGTGCCGTTGTACACGGCAAAATAGAGCTGCGAACCGTCTTCCTCGGCCTGGAGAATTTTGGCGGCGATCCGGTCGTAGGGTTCGTTGGCCGCGAACTGCTTTGCTAGCCATTCGCGGAACCTACCGCGATTGCGATAGCCGACCGTCCCTTCAACCAGCTTTTGATTGCGTTCCAGCATCGCGAGTTCAAACATCTGAGCTTGCTGCCGAGCATAACGCGGATCGGCCAGCAATTTGTCGATAAGCTTTTCGCGTTTTTTGGAGTCGGTGTCTTTGAGAAACTCCGTGGTTTCGTTAATGGTCGGAATCATGCCCACAAGATCGAGGTAGATGCGACGCAGAAACACCGAATCCGACGCCGTCGCGGGGGACGCGATATTCTCCTTCGTCCAACTCGCCCGGATCTCTCGATCAATGGTGTCACGCAGGGCGGGGCCCTGGGCGTGGACGCACGTGGTCGAGAGAATGCCAACCACCGCCAGCGTAATTGCCACAATGCGATTCACGAACATTTGAAGTACTCCACGCCACCAAAAATCTTCTGAAAATCGAATCTCTGCCCGACTGCCCGACGAGTTCTGAAATTGGCTCGCGGTCTTCGGCGATGGACATCGTTCGGCCGGCACGGCTGAGAAAACGATTGGGGCGATGCCGATCCGGTGGTGACGATCGCACTCTTGCTTCGGCTCGGCCAAGCGGCCCTTTCCGCCCTC
>JBAXFO010001024.1:0-1878 GCA_037139885.1 Planctomycetota bacterium | reverse complement strand
TTCTTATACTTGAGCGCCGATTCCATTTGCAGATTGGAAAGCCACCAGTCGCCGTGTTCGTTGTTGACGTCGTTGGAGCCGTCTTGCAGAAAGATGCGGAGCGGCTTGTTGGGCGTCTTGCGAATGATGCCGGGATAACGGTCGCCACCGCGAATATTGGCGTAGCTGCCGATATGGCTTAACACCTTCGTGAAAAGATCGGGACGTTCCCAGGCGACGGTGAAGGCGCAGATGCCGCCGGAGCTGGCGCCGCCGATGCCGCGCAGGGCCGGATCGGTCGTCAGTTTCACCTTCTTGCTCACTTCCGGCAGAACTTCCTCTTCCAAGAATTTCGCATACTGCGGGCTGAGCGTGTCGTATTCGAAGCTACGGTTCGAGCCTCCCTTTTTGGCGTCTTTGCCGGCGAACGAGCCCGGGTTCACAAAGATGCCGACCATCACGGGAATCTGCTTCTTGTGAATGAGATTGTCGAACACCACGGGCACGCGATAAGAGCCCTTGGGATTCATATACGACATGCCATCTTGAAACACCATGAACGCCGCCGGCTTGGACGGATCGTATTGTTTGGGAATATAAATGCCGACATCGCGGACCGTGCCGTCGAAGATCTTGCTTTCGAGCTTGAACGTCTGCGTCTCCCCCTGCGGCGTTCCCGGCTGCGGTTGCGAATCGGGGCCGAGCGTGTAATCGTCTTTGGCGAGGGCGAACGTAAAGCTCAGACCAAGCAGCGCAAGCGCGGCGACGCGAACCATCGCGGTCTCCAAGGAGAGTGCAAGAGAGCAGCGGAACTGATAATATCGAATATCCGATATTTCGGGGTCGGAAGGCAACCAAAAAATGATGGACCTGGGCGCGACATTCCCCGCCCGCGCGCGAATCCCGCTCCCCTTCACGAGTTGAACGATGTGTGGCCGCTTCACATTGACTGCATCTCCACGTCTCGTCGAAGAGGCGTTCGGGCTGTTCGCAGGTCTGCCGGCGGATCTGGCGCCGCGGTATAACATCGCGCCGACGCAAGGAGTCATCGCGCTGCGGCAGACGGAAGCCGCGAACCCGCCTGCGTATTGCGTGCTGCGCTGGGGCCTCGTGCCCAACTGGGCGGACGATCTATCGATCGGCAACCGCCTCATCAACGCCCGGGCCGAGGGCATCGCCGATAAACCTGCATTTCGGGCGGCGTTCAAACGGCGTCGGTGCCTGATCGCGGCCGATGGCTTTTACGAATGGCATGCGCAAGCCGGCGCCAAAGCCAAAACGCCGAAGCAGCCATTTCACATTCACCGCCCCGAACGCCGCCCGCTGGCTTTCGCGGGACTTTGGGAGCAATGGAACAAAGGCGAGACCCCCGTCGAATCGTGCACGATCATCACGACGACCGCGAACGACGTCATGAAGCCGCTCCACGACCGCATGCCCGTGATCCTCGATCCGCGCGATTTCGAACTGTGGCTGAACCCGACGCCTCAGGATCCAGCCCGTCTTCTCGAACTGCTTCGGCCCTGCCCGGAGGATTGGCTCGTCACCGATCGCGTGTCGACCGTGGTGAACAATCCCCGGAACGAAACGGCTGCGTGCCTCGAAAAGACAGACGATTGATCGTCGCTCGCCCTGGCTCTTGACTTGTTGACAACCCGGCTGCTCAGAGCGGCCGGGCTGCGAATCTTCGCGCGCGTGGAACTCGTCCGCGAAGCCCTCGTTTCGTTCGCACCTTCAAGCCCGTCGGAAACAATAAGACTTTTATCGGAATCATTAAATCCGCTCCCGCCGGCGAGCAATTGCCTTGACGGATGATCGGAGCGGTCCGACAATTCGGTTTGGCTTGTCGGCGCGCGTCGCTCGACAAACTCGCGGATGCTGCATGGATTCCCCTGGCAT
>JBAXFO010001023.1:0-1882 GCA_037139885.1 Planctomycetota bacterium | reverse complement strand
GACGAAATCAAGCCGCCGGGAATAATTGGGGCGGGATTTGATGCGTAGGCCCTGGCCGGAACACCGACCCCAGCGTCTCTTCGATATATCGGCCGTGGTTGTAGCTGGGAATGAGGACAGTAACGCGAGGGGTTGTCATCTTGGGGCTCGCTCTTGCCGCTCGACGAAACCCGCAGCCTGCAAATCGTCGAGAAACGCGGCGACGTACGCGATGCTGTCTGCGGAGGAGAGGTCGGAACGAGCCTCGCTCAAGAGGCTGGCCAATTTCTCGGCGGTGGGCAATTCTCCCAGAGCATCCCAAAGAACGGTCGCCGTTTCATTCAGGAGCTTCAATTCGAGGGTCACGGGATGGAGAAGAACCAGCGCATCGTCCAGTCGTTCTTCGTCGACGCGGGCAATTTTAATGAAGTGAGCGGCGATGGAAACCTCCGGCAAAACTGTAGTCAAGCGTCGAACTGAGTGCGGGCGGGATCGCGGTCGATGAGGACGCTCATCTTAAGGACTATGTCCCCAGATTTTCACTCCATCATAAACAAGATTTTGGCAACTGCAAGCCGCGATCTGGTCAAAAGTGCGGTCTTTTTTCAATTTCCTACGCGGATTCCGTGCGACGAGGAGTCGAGCGCCCGAATCGCGAACGACCGCTCCCCCTCATCCTCGAAAAGCCGCTGGTTTCGAGGTTTTTTTTGAAGCTATTCGCTCTCCGATGAATTAAAAGAATCCTGCCGCCTTGGAATTGCCCTCGGATTCCCTGGAACCCAGGAGTCGCCGTGTCGCCAACCATGCGCATTTTTCTGTGGATCGCCGCGCTCGCGTCGGCGTTTGTCGCCGGTCAGCGGCTGGTCGAATCGCATGAGGACGGCGAGTTCTACTGCCGCGACTTCATTCAGGCATACGTGCTCGCCCGTTGCCTGCGCGATGGCGAGGCCCCGTACCGTCCGCTCCCCGAGGTGGTGGACACCTACTTCCCCGATCAGCCGAAGTTGCCGTGGACTCATCCGACGCCACACCCGCCGCCCGCGGCCCTGGCGACGCTCCCGCTCGGCGTGCTCTCTTACCGGGCGGCGTCCATCGTGTGGTTGGTTCTCGAGCTGGCGTGCCTGGCGTTCGCCATCGTTCTTCTGGCGAGGGCGTGGGGCGAACCCGTCTCCGTCGAGATCATGACCATGGTCTTTTTCCTGAGCCTCATCTTCGGCCCCGTGATCCGCGAGCTGTGGCTCGGCCAGTTCGGCGCGATGCTGCTCGTTCTGGTCACGCTGTCCTGGATCAATCTGCGCATCGGCCGCGATGCCATCGGCGGAATGTGGCTCGGTCTGGCCCTGGCGATCAAGCTCGTCGGCTGGCCCATCGCTCTCTTTCTGGCGTTTCGCGGCCGCTGGCGCGCGGTTGTGGCGGCGGCGCTCGTCGTCATTCTCTTGCACGGGGCCGCGCTCCTGGTGATGGGATGGGAGCCGATCTTCGCTTACTACACCGAAATCGGCCCCCGCGTCGCCCGGGAAAATCGCTTCCACCTTGAGAATTTCTCCTTATGGCCCCTCGGCAGCCGCCTCTTCTCCGATGAACGAATGATCTGGGCCAGCCAGGTGGTGCTCGAACCGCTCTGGCCGAATCCGCCCCTCGAACGGCCCGTCACTCTCGGCGTGCCGCTCGTCGCACTCGCCGCGGCGCTGCTCCTCGCGCGGCGGCAGCGGTCGTTCGATTCGGCGTTCGGCATCCTCTTATGCGCCGGGCTCGTGATGAATCCCGTCGTCTGGGACCATTACCTCGTCCTGACAGCGCTGCCGATCGTCGTGATCGCCCGCCGCCTCATCCCCGGCGGCACGACCCTGCAAAAAGGCCTCGCCCTCGTCGGCACGGGCCAGCCATTGCCCTACCGGTGTTA
>JBAXFO010001022.1:0-1884 GCA_037139885.1 Planctomycetota bacterium | reverse complement strand
ACCGCGGCGTCATGCCTCATTGCGTCGTTCAGAACATGGATACGAATTTCGTTCGGTAGTTTCCAACCAAAGGAGTCCAACGTGAATCAGACGACGTGGCGATACCTGGAAATGATCTGGGACGACGAGCGCCACGGGGGCGATACGAGCCAGGCACTAACGGTGGTCCAAGAATTGTGGCCGGATTCTAAAAAGGCCGTTTGCGATCTTTTTGACGCTTGTCTCGAAGTGGAGTCGGCCGAGGAGGAAACGCCTCTTCGAGATGCTCTCGTATCGGCGAGTGAAAACTATCAGGTCGGCGGCTTACCAATGCGTTTAGACGTCATGCAGGACGTGCTCTTGTCTGGTCTGCTTGCAATCGGAATGCCGGCGGTCGCTGTCCTCAAAAGGCAATTCGAGGAAGCCAAGAACATCGAACGGCAAGCGGATATCTCAGGGGCGTTCGCTGCGTTCAAAGAAACGGCCGCCGACTGCATGCCGCTCCTCCTGGCCGAATTGAACAGTGCGGTCGATCCAAAAAGGAGGCGATCCTTGCGTTGCGCCGCGGCCAACGCTCTGGGGAGAATCGCCGTCGCTTCGCCAGAGGTCGTTCGATCGCTGGCCGCCATTGCGGGAGAACCGGGCGAATCGCAAACGCTTCGATCCTTCTGCATTGAAGCGCTGATGGATCTGGGACCGGAGGCGGCAATGGCGATTCCGACCTTGGAGCGAATTCGCAAGGAAGACCCCGACGACGATTTGAGGCGCTTTGCATGGTCCGCCCTGAAATCGGTCGGTGCGAGTTCCAAGGAGCATCCTTGCGGCGGCACAATGGCCGAACACGTGCGGTCGCTATATCGTGCTGAGTAAAAGCGCCATGCTGTGTCGGCGCGAAGGCGCCAGACTGGAGTTCGTTAAGATGTGGACGCTCAACGAAATCGTGCGACGTCTCAACAAGCACCGCCAACGGGCGACCTACGGGGCAGTCGCCAGCCTCCTTGGCGTGCCCGCGCAAGGGGTCATGGGCAGCGTCTGTCTTGATCTATCAGCACTTCATTCGCGAGGAACGCGGCGCGTACTCCGCTCGATTGGCCGAGCAGTTGCATTGCCGTTTGAATCCGGCGGCTGTCTTTACTCTCACGACCCCACATGTCCTGTTTCTATTGGCGGCGCACGAACGGCATGTATCCGGCTTTCACGATAGTCTTGAGATATTTCGAGATCACTGGTCTCCCAAAGAGATTGTCGCGGAAGAGCGGCCGAGGGTTAATTCATTTGCCCACCAGAACGGGGGCATCCCGAAACTGGCACCAATTGAGGAAGAGAACCGTGTTCGAGATCACCAAGAAGGCCAACCGTTACAGCGATGACCAACCAGAAGTCATCGCTTACGCCGATAGCCAGGCAGAGGCCGAGGCGCAAGCCCGTGACCTTCAGCACAACGTCTATCGTGCGTCGGCGTACATCTCGATCCGTCGAGCAGGTGAGAGCTCTTTGGAAGAGCTTGCGACCGAACCTGATCCCGGCCTCATTGCTTACCATGACATGACGATTGAGGGCTTCGAGAACAAGCATTTTCTCGTCGCCAAATTGCGGCGAGTAAGCTCGCCGCCGGTCGAACAGAGCAGCGTGAGCGACCCGAAGCGGAGTGCTCTCGGTAGGCTGGCGGACATCATCCGGCTCGGCAACGAAAGCCGGAATTACGTCGATCTCAAAGCTGCCGAACGGTCGTTGGCGCCGGCGTACATGGCCTCGACTGAAGACGAGTGGGCCGAATACGAAAGGATCGTCTGCCAGGCGCTGGACGTTGCAACGCTGCAACGCCTTTCCCCAACCACATTGCAGTTGCCGAACAAAGGAGACAACCGGGGGCGCCATGTGTCCTATCATCGGGCGACGATGAGT
>JBAXFO010001021.1:0-1888 GCA_037139885.1 Planctomycetota bacterium | reverse complement strand
GTAAACCTTCGCCGAACCCGTGCTGGCGCGCACTTCCGCCGAGTCCCGCGGGGGACCTCGTCGCCCGGTCTTGCTTGCGGCCCCTCAGCTACTGTCGGGTGGGGCGACCGGCCTCTCGCCTCGCAACTCGGCCAACTTGTCCGGAGCGAGGTTCCACGGCAAAAAGCGGGGGAGATCCTTCGGAGCCTGGCCACCCGCTTTCGCGGCATCGTTCAGGAACCACGTCAGCCAGAGTCGCGGATTGATCCGCCACATTTGCAGCGTGGCCAGAATCGTGAACAGCGTCGCGGTCAATTCGCCGCTCCATTCCGCGCCCGAGCCGGAGTAGTTCTTGCGGCCCAGGGCCGCGCCGCGTAAGCGGCGTTCCGAGAGGTTGTTGTCCAGCGGAATCCGCGGGTCGTCGACGAACCGCGTCAGTCCGTCCCAGTGGGCGATCAGACTCGTCAGGACTTTGTGAACCGGCATCCGCTGCTTGGGATCGGCGAGTTCGGCCTCGGCTTGGGCTCGCATCGCCGCGATCGCCGCGCGGAGTTCGACCGTCGTTGCCGGGTCCGCGGTGGGTTGCAATCGCTGGGCGTTGAGCCGATACAGCGTGCGGATGTGACGCAGCCAGACCAACGCCCAGGCGTTCAACTCCGGCCAGCCGCGGCCCACTTTCACGAAGTCGCGTCGCACGTGGGCCCAGCAGAACGCCAGCACCAACCGGCCGGCCTTCACTTGCGGCAACGCCTTGTAGGCTGAATAGCGATCGACCATCAGGACGCCCTCGGCGTCCTCGCCGAAGTGGGCGTCCGGCGTGGCGTGGCTGCGGAAGGCATCCAGAACGTACACCGTCGTATCCGGGCCGCAGAAGATCCAGAGCCACCAGACGTAGCCCGTCTTGCCGTCGTGGGCCACGAACACCCGCCACCGCGTCTCGTCCGCCTGGACCAGCGTTGCGGTGCGGTTCCGCTCGCAAATCGCTTCATAAACCCCTTGGAACAGTGGGGCCAAGCGTCGCAAACCTTCGCCGACCGTGCCGGCCGCCACGGGCAGTCCCAGGTGTTGCCAGTGGGTCAGCAAGCGTTCCGTGGGCCGATGGCTGGCGAACTTGTCGAGCAGAATTTCCACCCAAAGGGAGGTGCCGAACCGCGACTTGGGAATCAGTTTGGGGGGCGGGAGAGCCGTTTGCGTCGTCGGCCCTGGACACGCGCAGGTCCGACGATACCTCCGACGATGGATCACCCGACGGTACACCACGGTTTCGATCTCGATCTGTTCCGAGTCCTCCGTGCCGCACGCCGTCGTCGCGACGCCGCAACACGGACACCGACGTTCGGATTCCTCAATCTCCACCCACTCCTCGCGAACCGGCAGATGACTGTAATCGCGTCGCTTCGGCCCCGGACGATCCGGCTGTTGCCCCCGCTTGCGGTGGGGCGAGACCTCCTCGGGATCCTCCAGATCGTTGAGGCGGTCGCCGGCCCGCGTCTGTTCCGATTTGCGGCCGAACAGATCGCTCTGCAACTTGCGCTTCTCGCCTTCGAGTTGCTCCACGTCGGCTTGGGCGGCTTCGAGGCGAACCTTGGTCGCCGCGTGCATACTCTTCCAGAACCCGGCTTGTTGCCGGAGTTCGCAATTCTCGCGTTGCAGGCAGGCGACTTGGCCCCGGAGGTCGGCGACGCAGGCCTCGAGTTGATCGAGGCGAGCAACCCAAGAAGCTGGCGAAGGCGGACAGCAGTTCGGGGAGGGCAGATCATCCATGACTCCGTCCGTGGTACCCGAAACCCGCCCCCGGGGGGAAGAGCGATTCCAACGGATGAAGGCAACGAGAACGGGTTCGGCGAAGGCTTACCACTGCCACGTAGGTCTTGCTGTCGGTCCACCCGTTGGCCCCTGGGAACTCCCC
>JBAXFO010001020.1:0-1889 GCA_037139885.1 Planctomycetota bacterium | reverse complement strand
GCGCGGCCTGCGCGCCGAGCGCCAGCATGCCGAGGCACACCACAATCCTGCAAGTGTTGTGACTCATCGAGAGAGTCCCTTCGAAGTCCGAGAGAGGAAGATTAGCGACGTTCTTTCGCGTCGAACAAAACCGCCAAATCGCGCGGCACGGCGAACAGATCCATGCCGATGCGCGCCCGTTGGCCGCGCACGGGAGCGGCCGGCGCCTGCACGAAGAAGACGAGCGCGCGGTTGCCCGCCGCCCCCTTGATCTCGTGCTTTAAAGTCCCATCGGGGGGACCCGACGTCGTCCAGCTCACGAGCACGAGTTGTTCCTTCGTGAAATCCAACTTGGCGGCCAGCGCCTTGGCGTCCGCTTTGCCAAGAAACTCTTCCGCGGCCGTGGCGTCCTTGGCGATATAGGCTTTGCTTTGGCCGCCGAGTTTGTTGTCGAGGCCGTCGTCGATCGGCTTGAAGAGAATCGGGCGGATATCCTTGCCCGGTTCGCCCGCTGCCGCGAATGAGGCAAGCAGGGCGAGGGTGCATGCGAATGCAAGGATTTTCATGGCGTCGTGTTCCGTTGGGGAGATGAGGATTGTGCGACGTAATTCTAGCGGAACGGACCGGCGCGCACGAGAGACGAACGACAACCTTCCGCTAAACCGGCTTCACGAACGGAAACAGCCGCCGCCGCGCCGCGGCATCGAGCGGGCTGCCGTATTCGCATCCCTCGAACGCCTCGGCGAATTCCACGCGTTCACCGTGGGCCTTGCCGTATTGCTCGATGAGCAGTGAGCGATATTTGTTCGCCCGCACGCGCAGACGGTCCCGGATCTGTTTGTCGAGCCAGACCAGGCGGTCCTGCGCCGACGCGGGCACCTGATCGATGTCGCCCCGATTGAACGGCAACCATTCGTAGAACTGCGATTGGTGCTGGTTCAACATGGCGACGATCTTGTCGACCACCGGCCCGACATCGACGACGACATCCGGAGTCAACGGATAGGGCCGTTGAAAATCGTCGGGGAGGTAAGCGATGACTGGGTCCTTGGAAAGGTGCGGCACGCCGGGCACGACGGCCGGGACGGTCACCATGAAGGCCGCGTCCTGGGCGAGTTGGCTGGTGTAGCGGTGGTCAGGGTGATAGTCGTTGGGGCGATGCGTGAGCACGAGATCGGGCTTGTACGAACGAAACAACGCGATGATCTGCCAGCGATTGGCGAGCGTCGGCATGAGTTCGCCGTCGTGATTTTCGAAGACATCGTAGGCCGCCCCGATGACCGCCCCGGCGGCCGCGGCTTCGGCTTTGCGGATCTTCGCCAGCGGAGCGCCCTTGGTGATGTGATGGCCAGCGTCGCCGTTGGTCATGCTGATCATGCGCACCTCGTGCCCGAGGCCGCGATAAAGGGCCGCCGTTCCTCCCGCCGCGTAATCCGCATCGTCGGGGTGGGCTCCGAGGATCAATAACCGCAAGGGGCGATCCGCCATGGGACCAATACTCCAGATAGGTTGAAGGACCGAGTTCTTGCCTTCAAGGATGGGCTCGACGGTAGATTTTATAACTGTCGTCCCGATAGTGGAGTTTCAAACCCTCGTTTTGTAAGTCGCGATTCTCCGGCACGACCACATGCGTGATCCCCTCCCGGCTCAACTCCGCCGAGAATTCCGCGCCGCTCCAATCGCTCTTCTGAAAGATCTCGTCGGCCCAGGCGAGCCGTCGGCGCCATTCGAGCACGTCGACATCGCGATAAGGGATCGCCTTGAAATCCACGAACAAAGGCGCCTGCGCCAAAAGACGGAACCGCTGGAAGTCGATCGGGATGATCGTCTCATCCGCCTTCTTCACCGCCAGCGGCTTGAAATCGCTCGACAGCGAACCGCGCGTGCGCGCCGCCAAATTCGGGGTCTCG
>JBAXFO010001019.1:0-1892 GCA_037139885.1 Planctomycetota bacterium | reverse complement strand
CCTGCCTTCGGACCACTTCTGAAAGTCGACCAGGCAACTGCGAAACGAACGCCGGCCGCTCTTGGACAGCGTCGCCAAAAAATCGTCCCAGGTCGGCGGAATTGTGAGATAGGGGCATTCGTCGGTGACCGTTGTCAGAACGTTGTGTCCCGCTCGGGCCCAGGCCGCGACCAGGATCGGCGTCAACGGATGGTCGCCATCGACCGACGGCAGCAGCCATTCATCCCAGGGGCCAAAAACGCCTGCGTTCATGTCGGCGACAAAGGCCTGGGCGACCGCTTCTTCGAAACCGGGCCGCACGATGAGATGAAGATAATCGGAACAAACCCCATCGCCTTCGTCCACATCGCTGCCGAGCGGTTCGATGCGGCGGAACGGAATGCCGGGCCGATAGCGAAACACTCGGCTGCACATCGGCGCCAAACCGAAGAGCTGACCATCGACTTCATAGACGCCCACGCACAACGTACGACTTGTGCCGTAGATGCGCTGCCAGGCGATCAGCCAGTCGGCCGCCAACATCGGTTCAGGCCGCACGCTGGAGGCCAGCAGTTCGTCCCAGGCGGGACGCAGTTGGATGAGATCGCGCTGGGTGCGAAGGATCCGTGTTTGGAGCGAATGAGGCGGCGTCGACACGGCTGCGTTTCCCCGAAAAGGGCGAGCGTTACGATGACCTTCGGAAACAGCAGCGTCGACCGAACCCACCATCAAGGAGTGTATCCCGCCCAACGTTTCACCCGATAAAGCCCATCCAGGCAGCGATTGATGTGCATCTCGAGATGCGTCAGGTTGCGAAAATACGGCACGGCCTCGCGCGGCAGAACCGGCTCGGTCATGCCCTTTTCGATGAAGCCGTGAATGGCCGAGAAACTTCCCTTATACCCCGCCTGCGCCACCAGCTGCGCCTGCTCGGGGCGGAAGTTCGCGCTCGCGCCGAACGGAAACGCGAACCAATCGATGGGCCGATCGAGTCGCTCTTGGAGCACGGCGCGCGAGTCGATCAATTCCTTCAGAGCCGCGGCGTCGCCCAGTTCGCGGAAATTGGGATGGCTCACCGAATGCGAGCCGATGTCGTGCCCCCATTGCACCATCTGCCGAATCTCAGCCCAGGTCAAATTCGGCAAGGGGGGCAGATGAGCGTCCCAGGGATAGCGGAGCGTTGTCTCAATGTATTGGGTCGGGATAAAAAACGTCGCGGGCAGGCCATGCTCGTGCAACACGCGGGCCGCTTCGAAATTGTCGGCATAACTGTCGTCGAACGTTATCGCGACCGTGCGGCGGCGCGGCGTTTCGCCGGCGGCCAAAATCCGCATCGTTTCCCCGAGCGTCTCGACGTGGTAACTCGCTTTCATCAGTCGGCAGTAATCGCGGAACCAGGCTGTGCTCACCGTCAAACCGTCGGGCGGAATGGCGTCGGTGACGCGGTGGAACAAAAAGATCGTCATGTAAGGCGTCGCCCACGAGGCGCGCAGCGTCTCGTGCAACCGCATCAGGCCGAGGTTCTTGTAAGTCCCCAAGAGCGCAGCCCGGCATGTCGACCAGATCGGCCCGTCGGCTTTCGGGTCTGGATAGGTGGCTACGCTCACATCTCCCCAACGCTCAACAGGATTTGTCGTCTGCTAAAAGAGCACATGAATCTCGCGTTCCGTGTCTCGTGAAGCGCCTCAGGGCGAGGCGGAACCGAGATTTTGCTAAAATAGAACCCAGGAACAGTCGAAGTCCATTTCGGGAGTCTCTTCGTGAAAACTTGTCTCGTCACCGGCGGCGCGGGCTTCATCGGTTCGCATCTCGTCGCCGGACTGTTGGACCAGGGCTGGACCATCAACATTCTCGACGATTTCTCGACCGGCAAACGCGCCAACCTGGCTCCCTTCCGCAAGCGCATCCGCATC
>JBAXFO010001018.1:0-1903 GCA_037139885.1 Planctomycetota bacterium | reverse complement strand
GTCCCTGAACGCCTTCGGTCGTCGGCGCGGCGATAAACACCCAGTAGCCGAAACCGTGGTACGGCACGAGATAGCACTCGCCCCACCAGACGACGTTGAGCCGGCCCTTGAACGTGCAACGCCACGCCGGCTGGCCTGCGAATTTGGTCGGCTCGAGCTTGGCGTTCACCTGCAAGGATTCGTCGAAGAGATTCCGCAAGCGGTCGATGGCGCCGTTAAGCAGTTCCCCTTCACGCGGTTTGCGAAAGCCGAAATCTTGCACCGCGACGGCGAACCAGGCATCGGCCACCTGGTCGGTCCTCTTGAAGACGGTCGTCGCCTTCAGAGTGTTCTTCATTTCTTTTTCGCTGGACCAGGCATCTTTATCGAGCCGGACGGTCAAGGCCCGCTCGTTGCCGCCGCGCAGATTGCGAACCGAGAAGACAAATCCGGAGCCGGGAGTCGTGACCGGTGCGTCGAGGCGCAGCAGCGGCCCCCAACTGCGAATGACGTAGGTGACGGCGCCCAGGAAAATGCCCACGACGAGCGTGACGACGACCAGCTTCAAAAGGGGATGGCGCGCCTTCGCGCCCTTCAGCCCCCGCACTTTGACGATCGATGCCGACTTCCCCGCACGCCCTTCCACAGGAGGCGACATCATGGGGGAAGGCATCATGGGAGGATAACCGGGGGGCAATCCCGGCGGGGCGTATCCATAGGAGGCGGGCGGCGTGAATGTCGGCGGCATGCTCGGAACGGGATTGACCTGCGGCGCAGCCAGGGGCGGCTCGATCGACGCGGGCACGACGGGCGTCGCCGGTCGCGGAGGCGCCGGCGGTTTCACGGGCATCGCTTTCGCCGGAGCGGCCTTCTTCGGAGGGCTTCCTAACGGCAACGCCGCCTTACCGACCGGAGCGCCGCCGGCCGTCCCTTTCGGAGGCGCCGGATTGGGTTTCTTGGCTGTCGGCGAGGAGCTGGACGGGCCGCGAAACTGAAAAACTTTGCCGCATTTGGGGCATTTGAGAGGGCCCGCTTTTTGCACGTCCGCCGGCGAAAAAACGTTCGTGCATAACGGATTGGGACATGGCAGAGAGTTCACGCGTGCGCCTCGACTTTCCCGCGAAGGGTTCTTCGTCTATTATCGTAGTCGTGGCGGCGAACGCAAGGGGCCGCATGGGTGCGGCGCAAAGGTTTCCTTATGTCCGATGTACGCGACGTGCAAGTCCACCTCCTCCCCGAACTGGCCCCGGCAGGCCGTTTGCAAGGCGGCGTCGCCGTCGCCATCGATGTGTTGCGAGCCACGACGACGATCGTTTACGCGTTCGCCGCTGGCTGCCGCGACATTCGCCCTTGCGCGAATGTCGATGAAGCGAGGCTTCTCGCCGGTGAACTCCCCGCGGGCAAGGTCCTGCTGGCGGGCGAACGGGGCGGCATGCCGTTGCCGGGGTTCGATCTCGGCAATTCCCCTCGCGAATACACGCCCAAGGTCTGTTCGGGCCAGACCCTCGTCTTCACAACCACAAATGGCACCCGTGCGTTAGCCCGGGCCGCGGAGGCGGAGCGGGTGATCGCCGCGGCCTTCGTCAATTTCAGCGCCGTCTGCGAGCAGCTTCGTCAGGATCGTCGTCCCGTGCATATCCTTTGCGCGGGCTTCGAAGGGGAGCCGGCCCTCGAAGACATCTTGCTCGCGGGCGCTCTCGTCGATTGCCTGTCGGACGAAGAGGCGATTCGGCTCAACGACAGCGCCCGCCTGGCCTGGGATGCGTTCGAAAATCAGGGCATGATGCTCGAAGGTGCGTTCGAAATCGCGCGCGGCGGGGCTCATTTGCTTTCGCTCGGTTTCGGCGCCGACCTCGCCGCGGCTCTCAAAATCGATCAGTTCAACCTCGTCCCCGAACTCTACCGCGACCCGCTGCGTCTGCAA
>JBAXFO010001017.1:0-1904 GCA_037139885.1 Planctomycetota bacterium | reverse complement strand
GGAGAGCGCTGCCGTAACGCACGTCAGAAATATCGCTCTCCCGCGAAGAGCCGCGAACAAATCGATATTGCCCCCATTTCCCGCTTCGCCTATACGTCAATTCGGCCACGACCCTCCTTCTCGAGGAGCCTCGCATGACGCGCGGCAAGATCGCTCTTCTTATGTTTCTTTCGCTCGCCGGGCTCGCCATCGGCAGCGGCTGTTGGCAGAAAGCTCGGCTGCAAGCATGGTGGAACGTTCGCGAGTTGGCTCGTGCGGGCGATAACACTCGGGAACGGCACGCCCGAGCTCTCGCGGACCTCGGCGAGTCGGCGGTCGGCCCGCTTCTCGGCGGCATGGCGAACGACGACGAAACGGTTTGTCGAAATTTGGAGATGGGTTTACGGACCGTGATCGGCGCCTGGGCCGTCGACGATTCCCGAACGGTGCAGGCCATGGAGGCGTTGCGGGCCTCGTTCGGAAGTTGCTCGCTCGAAGGTCGCATGGCCCTCTTACGCTTCGCGGCGGCGTTCGCGAATCAGCGAGACGACTTCGTTCTGCCCGCGCGTATCGCGAGGTCTTTGGGCGAACTAGTTGAAACCAGCGAAGCGGTCGCCGAGCTTCGCCCGGCCGCGCTGGGGCTCGCGGGAGCTCTCGTCGAACACGGTTCGACTGGGCAGTGGCAATCGATGTGTCGCAATTTGGCGATCAAATGGTTGGCCGATCCGAACGCCGCGACGCGTGTGGCCGCGATTCAAATTGTGCTTCGCGAGCCGTTACGCAAGGACGCCGAACTTCTCGCGAGGTTGGCGCCGTGTCTGCACGATGCGGAAGCGAACGTTCGGCGTGTCGCACTCGTCGCTCTGGGGACGAATACCGAGGTCGTTCGCGAGGAACAGTTGTTGCCCTTGCTGCACGATGGCGACGCCGAGGTGCAGCGCTTGTGCGAAGCCGTGCTGCGGAGCCGGGGCCTGAACGAGATGCACATTCGCATGGCTCGCCTTATTAGCCATGAGGACGCGGCGGTGCGGATGCAGGTGATTCCGCTCTTGCGCCAGGCGCGCGATCTGGATGCGGATGTTTGGGTGCGGCGTTTGACTTTGGACCCCGCTCCGGCGGTGCGGGCGGCGGCGGCGCGTTTGGCGAGCGTCGATCCGAGCGATGATCTGCGTCTACGGCTTGCCGAGATGGCGCGCGTCGATCCGAGTCCAACCGTAAGGGAGATCGCTCGGTTTTACGTCGAACGCTCGAATGTGCGGCAGGCAGGGAATTGACGGCGCCGGCCGAGTTTGCGAGTTGTTGCCGGAAGCGCGTCGCCGTGCTAAAGTTTAGGCATGGTCAAAATGGCGTGCCAGTCGTGTGCGAAGATCTTGAAGTTTCAGGAAAAACACCTGGGGCGAAAGATCCATTGCCCACATTGCGGCCATCCCCAAGTTCTCGAACAATCGGCTGTCGACTCGGACGACGCCACACGAGCGTCCCTCAATCCCGACGTCACGCCCCGGCAGCGTCCTCTTTCCTATCCCACGGCCGCGCCCCCCTATCAAACGCAAGATCTCGGCGCCCCCTCGCTGATGAGCCAGGGACTCTCGTTTCTGGGGCCGCCGGAAGGGCCGGATGAAATCGGCCGGCTCGGCGGGTATCGCATTCTGAGCCAACTCGGCGCGGGGGGCATGGGGATCGTTTATCTTGCCGAGGATGTCTCGCTCAAACGCAAGATCGCGATCAAGGTGCTGCCCCCCAACGCCCTTTCGGACAGCACCTCGCGCGACCGCTTCTACCGCGAAGCCCAGGCGGCGGCGGCTCTCGAACATGAAAACATCATCACCGTTCATCAAGTCGGCGAAGACCGCGGCGTCGTCTTTCTGGCGATGCCGCTGCTGCGGGGTAAGGCGCTCGATCAACACCTGAGCGAGAACGGCCAC
>JBAXFO010001016.1:0-1904 GCA_037139885.1 Planctomycetota bacterium | reverse complement strand
GGGTGTGCCATTTTATTCCGGCAGCTTTACGCGGACTGCCAGTAGTCGGCCCACATGGTGCCGTTGCATAGGCAGCAGAGTCGCGACATGGCGACGACGTTGGGGAGCAGCCAGCGGGCTCCGCGGGCTTTGAGGCGGAGGGTGATCGTCTTGATGTTGCCTTCGATCATGCCACTGCCGATGGCGCGGCCTTCCCGGAGGCGGTCGGCGTAGTTAAGGCGGCTGGCGTGCTTCGCGAAATAGCGGCCCAGGCCGTCAATCCGTTGCTGTGGGATTTTGGATTTGAGAGCGTTCTGCAACTCGATGCCCTCCAAGTCATCCTCGTCCAATTCGCTTGGAACGTCGCTGGCGTTTGGGAGCGCCTTAGGAAAACTCACGGCCTCTCGCGCCGTCGGCGTCGACATGGCCTTTGGAGCGGTTCCGTCGGCGTGCGCCTCGGCTTTCGCGTCGGCGTGCGCGTCGGCTTTCACTTCGGCTTGCACAGGCAGCATCGGTAGGGTCAAAGAACTCGTCAGAAGCATCGTCGCCAACATCGTACTCGCCGAGAGTTCGTTGACGGAAGCCTTCCGCTCCGCCTGCAAGAGGTGGCGTTCCTCTTCGAGGAATTGACGGATGCCCGCGTCGCCGGCCGTCAGCAGCAGTGTGACGCCGCGCTCGTAGCGAGCCTTCTTCGTCTCGGTCTCCTCACCGTATTGTCGACGGGTGTATTTACTGATCGCATCCGTGCCGTGGTAAAAATCGAGCGTCTCACGCGGATGCTCGAACAACTCTTGGGAAGCTCGCCAAATCCAACTCGCGCCGTCGCCCAAACAATGGACCGGTTCCTCCGAGCCCCAAGCCCATTCCCCTTCGAATGCCGGCGCCGGCAGAGCGGGCGCAGTGACGATTGGATCCACAGGAGCCGCTGACGCTGACGCTGCGGTGGTCGCCAAATGGTCGAGTTGCTTCTCCACGAGGGGAATGAATTCCTCGATGGGTGCCACCGCCGCGAAAAGAACTTGCGCGGTTGGCTTGGGCAAGGACCGCGTTTTCCATTCCTCCGGTTCGGCGGGAGCGGCCAACGGTCGCTTCGCGAAACTCGCCACCTTCAGGTCTTTCCAACCCTTCGTGGTATTGACCTTGCCCGCGTCGGTTTGAAACTCGGGCTCGCCCTCGGCCTCGGCAAAGAGCTCGGCCACGACCTCTTGCGTATCCAGCCAGACGCCGATCGCTTTGGCTTCCCTCTCGCAATGCCGACGCACCATGTCGACGCTGAGGTCCAGACCGCAATACTCCTGGAGATGGCGGGCCGCGACCGCGAAGGAAGAACCGTTCGCCGACAAGCAGGCCAAGCGCAGCGCCCCCGCGCTCAGCGGACCATCCAGACCGAGATAATCGTCCGCCAGGTAACCGCTCCAACCGCACGCGCACCGATCGTGCCGCCTCGTCAACCGCACGCGGCCGCAGACCGTCACTTGCCGACGCGCATCGGCGCCCTTGTTCCGTCGGCGCGCGCCGCACGTGCAGGTGCGGAAGTCGTTTTTTTTTCTTGCGCGGCGACCGCTTGCTGCAGAACCTGCTCCAAGGCGAAGCATGTCAACGCTCGCCCCCGCGCAACCGCCTCAGCCTCGGCCAGCCGCGCGACCTGCCCCCAGGGCGCCGCCGCCGTGGCGGCTTCCAATTCCTGAGCCATCACCAACGCCTGTTCCAGCAGAAGACGCTGCAAGGGGGAATTGACTTTGAACGTGACCGTCTGCTCGGCGCCCTGGGTCGCAGCCTGGATCGCTTCATGAATCGTGTTCATCCTGAACTCCTCGCTCGGTTGAGATCCGTACAAAACCACGCCTCCCAACCTAAACCACCCATCTCGCCAACGCCAGAAATTTCCAGCTGCCCAACAGCTGCCGGAATAAAATGGCATACCC
>JBAXFO010001015.1:0-1912 GCA_037139885.1 Planctomycetota bacterium | reverse complement strand
AGGGATGGACGCAGTCACGCTCGGGATACGAAACGCTGAAGAATCGCATTCCTAATCCTGCTCGTACTCGCAATCGTACTCTCGTCTTTTCTTAATCATACTCCTACTCGTCATCGTACTCGGGTCCTGCGCTTCTATCCCTGGGATTCGGAGTACCTCATCCCAGGGCTTGGGTTTGCGCGGTGATTTTGACGACGACGCAGGAGACGTTGTCGCCGAAGCCGTCGGGTTCCATCATCGAGGGCAGGCGCTGGAGCGAATCGGCGGCGTCGACGAACAGTTCGGCCAGTTCCTGAGCGGACGCGCGGGCGTGATTGCGGAGGATTTCGACGAGCAGTTCCGGTTCGAGGAACGCTCCTTCTTCGACGAGCCCATCGGTGCACAGAACGATCACATCGCCCGGAATCACGGGCCAACGCGACATGCTCGGAGTCGTCGCTTCGACGAGCGTGGCGAGTTTGCCTTCGTCATCGATATCGCAGCCGCCGATGCATTGCCGCAGCGCCTTGCCCATGGGGCCGATCTCGCGAACCTTTTCCGGCGGCGTTCCCTGACTGAGCAGGTCGCAGGCCAGGTCGCCGTCGACGGTGAGTTGTTCGATGCGGCCCCCTTCGATCAGATAGGCCCGGCTATCGCCGAGATTGGCGATTTGCAGGACGTTGCCTTGCAACCAGCCGGCGGTGAGGGTCGAGCCCATGAGATCCTGGCCCTGCAACAATTGATCGCGATGGCCTTTTTCGAGCGCCCATTCCAGGAGGGTTTGGCTGCTGCGCACGCAGACGGCGTGAATGTGTTCCGGGAAGCCGTCTTCCTGGTGCGAATCGTCGAACGCGTTTTCCAGGACGATGGTGGTGATGAAGCTGGCCAGGGCGCCGTTGCCGATGTCGCAGGTGGTGATGCCGTCGGCGACGGCGATCAGGGCGCGTTCGGGATTCGCGTAGCGGTGCACGAACGCCTGGTCTTCGTTGCCGCGTTTGAGGGCGGTCTTCGTGCGTCCCGCGATCGATCGGCTGCCGATCTCCCAGGCGACGGCGCCCGTGAAGGCGCGGCGTTTCTGCGCCCGTTCGAGAGCGTCTTTCAGCTCTTGCACGAACGCGGTCGGCGTGGCGTAGCGATGCGCCGCTTCGGGCGCCATGCCGCGTGCGATAATACGTGACATCCCCTCGGGCAAATGCGGTGCGTAGACTCTCAAGGGGGGCAAGTGAAAATCGATCGCCTCCAGGCCATCGCCCGGCAAGCCGCCGGGGAGATAGCCGGCGAGCCAGTAATAGCACAGAGCCGCCAAGTGAAACACATCCGTGCGCGGCCCCAGATCCGCGGTCTTGAGATAAACGACCTCGGGGGGAACGTACGCCGGATGCACGGCCAACGTGTGCGGCGCCTGGTTGAAGGGGAACGAGCGGACGTCGAGATTGGTGATGATGAGTCGGCCGGCGGCGTCGCGCTCGAGTTCGGAAGGATCGAAATTCATCCATAAGACGTTGTGCCGATGTAGGCTTTCGAGCGTCTCGGCGAGTTCGTAGGCGAAGCCGATCATCTGCTGGAGCTCTTCCAGCGGCGTCCGGTGCCGCGAGGTCGACCAGGGAGCGGACGAACGCCCCTTCGTCGGCACGATGATCCACGTCCCCTCGTCGGTCACAAGCGGTTGCGGTTGGGGCAGGCGATCGCAGCGGCAGGCCGTGCGCTGGGCCCAGGCGTCGCGCCATTCGGAGTCGAGGCGGCGATCGAGCCAGTGCAGACGCAGCCAATCTTCGCCCTGCGGAATCAAAACCGTCCGCTCGGGATCGGCGAGGAGATCGCGTTGCTCGTCGGTCAGGGCGAAAGGGCCATCGGGCAGGGGGCACGAAGCGGGCGGACGGGTGGGGATGAGAGCGTGCAAGTCGGCCTGGCAATGCTCGCAGAAATCGTAATC
>JBAXFO010001014.1:0-1916 GCA_037139885.1 Planctomycetota bacterium | reverse complement strand
CTCTCGACCGTGTCACCGTACTGGAGCGTGCGGGGGCCGGCATCCGCGGGGAGCGTGAACGTCGCGGCGGCATACGGCAAGAAGATGTTCGCAAACGGGATCATGCTGCTGTCGAAGGCATTGATGGCACGCGAATCGACCTTCAGTGCCCCGCCGGCGTCGAGCTTGACGTTTCCATAGATGTATGAGATCGCCTCATCGTCCTCACTGCCGACACACCATGTAAAGCAGATTCCATACTTTTTCTGTTCTCTTGTATTGTTCGTGAATCTGCTGCTGCCATCATGGCTGACGGCGCCGGGTTCGGTGTTTACGGACGAAGACGCATTGACAATGGGGCGGCTCGTCACGCCCGAGGACAGCGTCACGCCGCCGCCCGCCGTAATGGTCGTGGTGGATGCCGGCGTCGCCGCGGCGTTGCCGATGGTCGCGGTGGCGTGGTTGGTCGCGTCCACGAACGCCATCGCCCCGCTGAAGCCGCCAACATTCGCCCGGGTCTCGCTTAACTTCGGGATCGAGTTCTCCTGCCCCCCGGCCGACGGCGCTGCGTTGCCGCGCAGCTGCCCCCACCGGTTCTGGATCCAGCCGTACGCAGATTGTGCCGTCTTTTTTGGAGCAACAAGACCGCCCATGACGGCAGTCGCCCGCGCCGCACCGAAATCGTCCAAGGTGTTTCGAGTAGTGGTTGTCCCCAGATCCGCGGAGGCGATCGTGCCATTAAACGAGCGGGGGATGGCGCCAAACAGCTCGCTGGTCTCGACCGGCTTTCTGTGGTGCTGGGCAGTGATATCGACTGCCCCCGTGACGGTGATCGTTCCCTCGATCTCCGCGGTGGCGTTGCATGTCTCCTTGGAATAGGCGATTCCGAAAACGAACCTACCGCCGGCGTCGGCCTGGCCCCGGGCAATCGTCGAGTCGTGAGCGACCGTGTCCGCAAGCACGCTGAGGTTTCCATCTACGTGGAAAACTGCAGACGGCGAGGTCGTCACCACGGATGTCGCGTTGAGATCGCCAATTGCAATGCCAACGGCGAACAGCGTGGAGGAGGTGTCCTGCCCCTTGGACGTATAAATAGACTCATTCGTGGCGAACGCGGTGACAAGCGTCGTGCTGTCGGCTCTGGCCGTAATTGAGCAGTCGTTCTTCGTGGTAATCCGCGCGTTGCCAACGTGCACCTCCGCGTCAGAGGTGCTGGCAGCGTATGCGACGGCGAGTGAAAACCCGATGGGCTGGGAGAACCCCAGCGCGGACGCAACAGCCGCGATAGCCAGCGACTGAGCGTCGATCGTCGTGGCGGCGGTGGCATGCGTGCCAATGTCGATTGTCACCGTCGCCGATGCCTTCGACACGCCCACGCCCAGTGAAACCGCCGTAGCCATTTCGCCAACGTCATCGGCGATCGTCTTCGCATTGCCGCCGATGATCACGGTGCCGCCACGGATCGTCGCATCATCGATCGTGATGAGGGCATCGAACGAGCGCGTCCGGTAAAATCCGAAAATTCCGAACGCATTTCCGGACGGGTCGAACGAATCCCAGAAACTGTCCCGAGCGGACGTATCAGACGCCTCGACCTTAATCGTTCCTGCCTGCTCGTTCGCCGCCATTCCTGCTTCGATGACGGTGCCGCCGCCAATGGTGATCGTCTTCGCAGTGATTGTGATGTCGCCGCTCTTCCCATTCGTCGACGTGCGCACGACTTTGCCATTGGAGTTGAACGTGTTGGCGGCCGTGAGCGTGATGCTGCCGCCGTCGGTGCGGACGATGTCGCCATCGAGAACGATGTCGTCCTGCACCACGCTGTAGCCCAACGAACTCGTTCCTCCGATGATGTTCGCCCACCACATGCTGGACTGCGTCACGCTGGTCGATCCACCGACGATCCGCATCGCGCCCGTCGAGCGGCCCTGGTCGAT
>JBAXFO010001013.1:0-1916 GCA_037139885.1 Planctomycetota bacterium | reverse complement strand
TTCAGTTTTGCCATCTCCGCAACGCCCATAATCCTGACATTCTAGCCGCCGCCCAGCGGAAATGCGAAACTTGAGGCCCCCTGATCGCCGGCTCGTAAACCGCCGTCGGCGAATTTCTTGAATTTTGCCTGTCCGCATCGAGACCCAAAATGACATATCGTTGTGGAAGCCGATGCATGAATTCCGGTTAAGCCAAGGAATGAGGGGGCGCACGATGAGCCGATTCGCACGCGGAGGGGCGTCTGGTCGTCTCAGGGCGGCGCCTCGGGTGCGGTTGTGCGTTGACGAACTGGAGCGTCGGGATGCGCTCAGTACGCTCATTTCCATCGACGCCGCCGCGAATCGACATGCCATCAATCCCAATATTTACGGCGTCAACTACGGCGACACGGCCACGCTCGCCGCCCTCAACATTCCCATCAATCGCTACGGCGGCACGCCGGCCAGCACCTACAACTGGCAGGCCAACGCCTCCAATCGCGGCGCCGACTATTTCTTCGAAAGCATCTCGGACGGCTCGAGCACGCCGGGCGCGTTCGTCGACAATTTCGTCGCCAGCTCGCAGGCGGGGGGCGCTCAAGCGTTCGTCACGGTGCCCACGCTCGGCTATGTCGCCAAGCTCGGCAACAACCGCGCCACGCTCGGCAGCTTTCCCGTCGCCACGTACGGCACGCAACAATCCGCCGACGGCAAGTGGGGCGATGGCGTTTACCCGAACGGGTCGTTCGTGGTCAACAACCCCAACAACGCCATGCAAACGGCGACGCCCGCGTTCGAACAGGGGATGATTCAGCATCTCGTGCAGCAGTTCGGCGCGGCCAACGCCGGCGGCGTGCGCTACTACGGCCTCGACAACGAACCGGGCATCTGGCACTCCGAACACCGCGATGTTCATCCCGTCGGCGCGACGATGCAAGAAGTCCGCGACAAGATCCTCGCGTACGGCGCCGCTATCAAGGCGGTCGACCCGAACGCCCAGCTCATTGGCCCCGAGGAATGGAACTTCGAAGGCTATCTGAGCAGCGGTTACGACAATCAATGGCTCGCCGCCCACAACTATCAAGGCACGGCCCCCGATCGCGCAGCCCATGGCGGCATGGATTATGTCCCCTGGCTGCTCGATCAGCTTCGCCAAAACAATGTCGCCACCGGGCAGCGTTTGCTCGATATCCTCGGCCTGCATTACTATCCCCAGGACGGCTCCTTCAACCCGGAAGATCCTGCCGCCGAAGTGACGGCCGCGCAGCAACTCATCCGCAATCAATCGACCCGCAGCCTCTGGGATCCCACCTACCGCGACCAAAGCTACCTCGGCGACAACGGCTACAAGATCGATCTCTTCCCCCTCTTGCACCAATGGGTGAACACCTATTACCCCGGCACGCAGATCGCCCTGAGCGAGTACAATTTCGGCGCGGAAAATCACATGAACGGCGCCACCACCCAGGCCGAAGTCTTCGGTCTTCTGGGCCGCGAGCAAATCGACATGGCCGAGCGTTGGACCGCCCCGGCGCTCGGCTCCCCCACGGCGGGGACGTTTCAGCTCTTCCGCAATTACGACGGCGCCAAACACACCTTCGGCGACACCAGCGTCTCCACCACCACCCCCAACCCCGACCACATGTCCGCCTTTAGCGCCATCCGCTCGAGCGACGGCTCGCTCACCGTCATGGTGATCAACAAAGACCTCTACGATCCGGCCCACCCGACCGCGGCCATCACTCTCAACCTCGCCAACTTCGCGGGACAGGGTTACGCCCAGGTCTACCAACTCGCGGCCAGCAATGTTAACGACCCGACGAACGCCGCCATCACCCATCGCGCCAACGCGACCTTTGTCGGCAGCTCTCTCTCGGCGACGGTGCCCGCGCAGAGTGTGACCCTGTTCGTCTTCCCCGCAGCCCCCACCGGTCCGC
>JBAXFO010001012.1:0-1917 GCA_037139885.1 Planctomycetota bacterium | reverse complement strand
CCAACCCGCGTTGCCGGCTGCAGGAGCGTTGAACATTCGCCGTTTTGACCGGCAAGTGGAAGGCGATCCCAATGCTGCCGCGCCGGCTGCTCCTGCTGCTCCTGCCGCTCCTGCCGCGCCGCCGGCGATGGAAAAGAAAGAGTAAGGAAGAGTTGGCCGCGATGCGCGGGCGAGGCGCGGACAGTTATAGACTTGGCCGCGCATCGCTGCGGCGGCGCGGCTAACTCATCGCCCAGAGATCGATGAGCGGGCAGGGATCGGAAAGGTCCGCGAGCACGAGGTCGGGCGCGCTGGCCGCGAGTTCTTCGACGCTATGGTGCCCCGTCGCCACGGCGACGACCCTTGCCCCAATCGCGCGGGCGCATTTCACATCGAGCGGCGTGTCGCCGATCACCCAGATTTTATCGCTGACGATATGGGCGCCGACGAGTTCGCGCACTTGTTGTTGGGCTTCGCGCGCCACGTCGTCGCGGTCGAAATGACGATCGCCGAAACCGCCGAACGCGAAGCGTTCATAAAGCCCGAAATGCCCGAGTTTCACCTTCGCCCCGGCGCGGACATTGCCCGTAAGCAATCCCACCGAGAACGTGCCGGCGTTTTGCAGCCAATCGAGGAGCGCTTCGATGCCGGGCAGAATGTGGCCCTTGTGATCGGTCAGCGATTGCGGCAATTTCGCCAGATAGGCGTTCATGAGCCGGGTTGTGTTGGCGTCGGAGTGATCGATGCCGTGCATGCGGAAGAGGTCGCGCATGATGGCGCGATCGGTTCGGCCGCTGTAAGGGATTTGGTGCCGCAGAGCGACGCCGAAATCTTCGGTGAACGCGGCTTCAAGGGCCGCCTTGCCCGCTCCGCCGCTACTGAGCAGAGTTCCGTCGATGTCGAAGAGGCAGACATTCATCGTGGTTTTCCGTAACGCTCCGGTTTTCGAAAACGGCGATTCATCAAGACTGACCGCTGGCGGAGGGCCAAATCGTGCGATCGAGATACATCCAAAGAACGCGTGCATAACGCGTGGCGGTCGGCACAAAAGGCAGGAAGGCGACGATCGCTCCCAAGACGATCCAGCCGAGATCGATCTCGGGAAAAATCAAGTGCCCGATCAAGGTGAAGAGCCCGAGGATCACGATCGCAAAGGCGTAGCTGATATAAAGGGAGCCGACGAAATAGCCCGGTTCGCGTTCGTAAACCAACCCGCACTCGGGGCATTGCTTGTGCAGGACGAAAGCCGATTGGTAAATCGCCCCATGCCGGCAACGGGGACAACGCTTCGCCAAGAACGCTTGAATGGTGCCTCGTAAGCTCATGATGTCATTTTAAGCGTTTCGAGGCCCGGCGATGCGAGATTTTGGCGAATCGGCCGATTCTCCCTGTGCGGCTCGAACAAATCCGCGGCGGCGAACCATTGACAATGCCGTTGCAAATCGAAATTTGTTTGATTGGCTTCGCGGGCTCCGGGACAATCCAATTGAAAGCCACTCCCGCCTGCCTGCATTTTTTCCCGAAGGAAAATCGAGATGCGAACGTCGTTGTTTGCCGGACTCTTCTTTGCGTTCAGCTCCGCGTTGGCATCCGCTCAAGACAAAGCCGAACTTGCGCCGCGCCGCCAGTTGCACGATTACCTCATCGAATGTTGTCAGAAACATTTCGACGAACGCCGCCAGACCGTGGCCGATCTGAAGTCGCCGGACGGCATCCGCAAGCGCCAGGAAGCGCTCAAGGCGAAGTTTTTCGAATCGATCGGCCCGCTGCCGGCGAAGACGCCGCTGAGCGCGAAGGTGGTCGGTACGCTGAAGGGGAACGGTTTCCGCGTTGAAAAAGTGATCTACGAAAGTCGCCCGAATCATCATGTGACGGCGAACCTGTATCTGCCGGACGAGAAGGGCCCCGTTCCCGCCGTGCTGGTTCCCTGCGGCCATA
>JBAXFO010001011.1:0-1918 GCA_037139885.1 Planctomycetota bacterium | reverse complement strand
ATCCGACCGGCATCCGCACGCACGATCCGGGGACGCGCTTCACAGAACGCTTACGATTCAATCGCCCTGAGAGCGTGGGCGGCTCAGCGAGTCGTAGATCGGTGGTTCGCCGAGTAGGGTCGGGACGAGCATCGCGGGGAAGCACGCGCACAGCATCGGCAGCAACAGCGTGAATGTGCCGGTCATTTCGATCACCAGTACGATGCCTGTCAGGGGCGCCCGGACGACGGCGGTGAAGAATGCGGCCATGCCGACGACGGCGAGCGCTCGGCCATCGAGCGGAGCTGTCGCGAAGATTTCCGATGCGAGTCCGGCCAGCGCGCCGATTTGGGCGCCGATGACCAGGAGCGGTGCGAACAAGCCCCCGGGCGTTTTCGCGGCATACGACACGGGGCCGAGAAGGAAGCGGCAAAACAGAGCCGCCAGAATCGCGGGGCCCGCGAGAGAGCCGGACAATGTCGCCTGCGTCAAGGGATCGCCGCCGCCCACCCATTGAGGCGCGAACCAGGCCACGACGCCGACCGCAGCGCCGATCGCCGCAGCTCGGGCTTCGACCGGCCAGCGCGACAAGCGATCGGTCGCCGCGAGACAGCCCAGAATCGTGCGGCTATAGGCGACGCCGATGAGCCCCAGCGCGGCCCCGAGGACGAAATGAATCGGCAAACCGGCGAAACCGACATAGCCGATCGGCGCCACGGCGAAGTCGGGAGCATCCCCCAGCGCGACGCGGCTGACAGAAATGGCCGCCGCCGATGCGGCGAAAGTCGCGATCGTGATCCGCGTGTCGAAACGGCGGACAAGTTCTTCGAGCACGAAGACAGCGCCGCCGATGGGCGAATTAAACGCCGTCGCCAACCCTGCCCCGGCGCCCGCGGCCAATAACGCGAGACAATCGCTGGCGTCCCGGCGCGTCAGCCGGCCCATGAGATGCGCGAGGGTCGCTCCCATCTGCACGCTGGGTCCTTCACGGCCCAGAGCGAGACCCGAACCGATCGCCATGATCCCGCCGAAGAATTTGACAGGCACCAGAATCAACGGCGCCGCAGCGGTCTCCTTGCGGAGAACGGCCTCGACATGCGGAATGCCGCTTCCGGACGCATCCGGCGCCAGGCGTCGAACCAGGGACGCCGCGACCGCCGCCAGGACCGAGATCACGCCCACAACGCCGAGAAATCCGATGACGCCCCAATCGTGAGCCGACAAAATCGCGGCGCCACGCAGCCCCTCAGCCCGGATTAACAGTAAACGGAATCCCGCGCCCACGAGCCCAGCGACCGCACCGACGGCGGCAGCCAAAATCGCGAGCGGCAAAAGTCCACGGGTCGGTTCGGCGTTCGGCATTTGAATAGGTCAATTCTCGGGCTTTATGCGGCCGCAGAACAAGGCAAACTTTCATCGACTCCGCCAAAGTCTTCAGACGAGACAGGGCTCAAAGGCCGATTCGAACCACAGAGACACCGAGAGCACAGAGAGGCGCCGATTGACGACGATGTTTCGAATAGGCGAAACAATGCGGAAACGGCGATTGTCCCGGGAAATTCTCTGTGTTCTCGGTGTCTCTGTGGTTCAAATCGCATTGGTTCCGCTCGAGCGCTTAACTGGGCAAAAACGCCGGACTACGTTGCTCCCGTGAAGACTTCACTTCTTCCCCAGCGGCATCAGCTCGAATCGCCGGAAGTCGAGTTCGAACCCTTCCGATTGCAGCAGAATCTTACCCGAGCTGGCACGATTGTCGCCGTTCGCGAAGCGTTTGACAAGAACGATGCAGGTTTTCCCCGGCGCCGGGCCGCAGTCGGCGCCCTGCACGCGTCGTCGCTGGCCGCAGATTCCCGCTCGACGCCGAATCCTATCTCGCGGCCCGATCGCCACTTACCGCAAGCCCAGGAGATCAGATGCCGACTCCGTGCCAATCGGCGAG
>JBAXFO010001010.1:0-1926 GCA_037139885.1 Planctomycetota bacterium | reverse complement strand
CAACTAGCCATGCCTACGTCCACATTCGAACCCAGCACCGCCACCAAGAGCCTCTATCTCTTCACTCGCAAGAAGCGGGTCCATGTGTTTCCGACCATACCCGGGATGTTCGGCACCCACCTGTTTGCCATCGACGTCGCCCTGTTCGTGCTCTTCGTTCTCATCGGCGAAGGTTTCGGGCTTGCAATGCTCTATATTTTTGTGCCAACAATCGACCCGTGGGGCATTGTCGGGCTCGTTGTTGGCGACCTAGCTGCCGCCGTCGCCTACCACTGGGACCGGAAAAGCGATGTTTTGTTGAAAAATCAGCTGTTCGTTACAGATCCAAACAACCCTGGCGCCATCGTTGCGGTCAAGACGCGCTACCGGTCCTTGCATATCTGGAAGACGTTGGGAGGTCTGGCTGTTGTCGGCATTGCTACGTTCAAGATTCTTTCCATCAACGAATTCCGCACGGAGATGCCGCCTGGATCGCTCGTCTCTGTCATGATCGCCTATGTCGTGGCCGGTCTCGTTCATCTCAATGCCACCGGTTATTTCATCTTTGAGTGCCTGCGAAGGATCTTTGAGGCGATTGACCGTGCCGCCTATGATAAAGACCTCGGGCGAGTGGATGAGGGGGGCATCCCGGCATCGGAAGTCCGTCACGCGAGCTGGGCACCACGTGTTCACCCATTTACCTCCGAGAATACCATCATTGAAGGAGGATTCGGCAATGGTCATCAGGTCGTCGTCTCGGGTCCTGGGCAATATGAATTTCGCATCAACGGCCTGCTGACGGATAGTGAACTGGAAGAAGCTGTGTTGCTTCAAGGTGTTCATCGCGGATCGAAGTCCGACGTCGCAATATCAGGCAAGCAATTGCAACTCCTGCAGCTCAACACCGATCCCGTCCCGTTGCAAGTCGCCGCGGGCAATGAGTCCCGGACTCCGCCACAAAAAGCACAATAATCGCGGTCGTTTTCAACCCATATCCAACCTTTCCTCCCATGAAGTTAACTCTCTGCTCGCTTAACTCTGCTCTCGCAGTGGTCCTCGCCTTGACGATTTCGGGATGCAGCAAACGGGCTGTCGGCCCCAAGTATCACCTTGAAGTGATCGTCAACCAGGTCCTCCTGAAACAAGGAGATACAGTCCCTGACGATTTCAAGAATGTCTGCTCAGCGTGGGAGGATACTTCTCTTAAAAAGGAGAAATCAACTGCACAATGGGTAACTCCTGATGAAGTTATCATACGTAGGGCTGACAAGCTCGATGAAAAGCTAGACCTGACACGGCACTCAAAAATCGCATCCTTCTGGGGTGGCGAAACCGGCAAGAAGCAGTCGGAGGTAGTCAATGGTGTTCTTTCTACGGAAACAGGTCGCAATTTTGAAGAACAGAATTGGGATCAGTTTCTCAGCCGGCCCGATTTGACGGAGACCAAGGGACTCGGCTTGCAGGACTACCTTTCTCACCAGACGGACAGTCTGGTGGTCAGTCTTGGTGCCTCTAGCGGTGATGTCATCAGCATGGGACAAGACAAAAAAGTTGTGGCTGTCGAGTCCGTTGAAAAACTCCGGGCATTGATTGTTGGCTGGCTTTCAGATCGGCAAAATGCGAAAGGAGGGACCGCTAAAGCCGCGGGATCGAAATCAGCCAAGGTTATTGTCCTCTATAATCTGAAACCGGCTTCGCAGCCCTTGGCTGTTGAATCGTCAAAGCCGCGGCCACCTATTTCACCGCCGCCCACCCCTCAAAAACCGACATCCACCTTGAGTGAGGAGGAACTCCGGGCCCGAATCGGTAAAAGACAGCCTGATCTTATCAAATTACTTTCGACAGGCAAGACTCGCCTTGGAGGTGAAGCTCATACCGGAAGCATTGAATTCGATCCAACCAAGCTAGATGCTGAAGGCAAGCAATTGCTTGAGGACGAGAATACCG
>JBAXFO010001009.1:0-1929 GCA_037139885.1 Planctomycetota bacterium | reverse complement strand
CGGCGTGCCGGACGAACTCTATCGCGACCTCTTATCCCACATTATCCGACGTATGCGCAAGGATGTCGGCTACGATATCGACTGGTTCGTCGCCGAGGCGTACAAGCCGAAAGCACAGAGAATGCTCTGGGATTCCAAGGTCTGCCTCCCGGGCCCGTTATCCGACGACCTTCGGGGCAAAGAGTTTCGCCATGATGGCGTGCATTTCAGCTCGGCTGGTCTTGAGGCCCTCGCCCAACGCTGGTTTGAGGCGCTCAACAGACAGTACGGGGCAAGCAAGGCAGTCGAGACGCCGAAGCAATCACCATCTGAGTAGGAGAAGGGAAATCATGTTTCGAACACGTTGCGTCCTCTTGATTGGGAGCATTTGCGGGCTCCTTGTTTGCGCCGCCGGGGCCGTCGCTCAGGAGCCGAAGCCATCGCCGGAGGCCAAGTCTCTCACGCCGCCGAAGGGGCTGCGCATCGTCTACAGCGGCGATAGCTGGCATCGTTTCATGCCGGGTTTCATGGAACGCATTGGGGCCGCCGCGGGCATCACCGATCAGAAGGTGCGGTCGAGCTGGGCGTTGAACACCGGCGGGTACGGGAACTTCGGCACGCTCTTGGAAGCGGGCGATTTCGACGTCATTAGCTGGGGGCGACCCTCTTGGGACAGCCCGGATTTCGTGCGTCTGGGCTACATCGAAAAAGCGCTGAAAGGCAATCCGAACTTTCGGCTCTACGTGCAATTGGCATGGAACGTCGGTGACGGTCTCGGCAAGATCAAGACCTTGGTCGACTACGACAGCTCGAATCTTCAGGACGTACAAGGCGTTTTCGATCGGGGACGCAAGACGGTGGAGGCCCTGGCCGACGAGATCAACAAGAAGCACGGTCGGCAGGTTGTATTTCTCGTCCCCGTGGGCGAAGCCGTGACGAAACTGCGGACCATGATCGCGGACGGAAAAGTTCCGGGCGTAAAGAAGCAATCGGAAATCTTCGCCGACACCATGCCGCACGCGGGCCCGATTGCCGCGGAACTGGCCGCCTACTGCAACTACGCCGCCATTTATCGTACGTCGCCGGTTGGATTGCAAATCAAGGATGGAGCGCCCGAAACGCAACGCGCGATCCTGCAGAAGCTCGCCTGGGAGACGGTGTCGAAGTATCCGTACGCGGGAGTCGGGAAGTAAGTTGACGGTGCCGTCAGAGTCCGACCTTCAAGCGGCTTCACGCGAGGGACAGAGTGACCCCTTGCTTGAAGCTCGGACCCAGATTTTTTGACTACGATGTTAAAACTAGGATACTCATTCATGAAGCGACTGTTTCATTTCTCGCTGCTATTTCTTGGCAGCCTGCTGATGATGAACGGCCACATTATTCAGGGCCAAGATAGCAAACCCGAGAAACCCAGGAAATGGCCGGATGCCTGGGTGCCGGAAGGAAAGCTCCGGGGCATTCTGCATTTCGACGGCAGGCAAGCTGGAGCCCCCAAGCCTTGGCAGCCCTTCTGCGAGCGTCACGGCTTGGTCTGGTTTCCCTTCGGGCGTGATGGTGACGTGGCCTTTCTGGATGAGAAATTTCGCGCGGAAGTCGCCGCGGAGCTGAAACGTCCCGAACTCGTCAACGCCCCGGTGATCCGCGTGGGACTTTCGTCGAACGGCGGGTTCACAATGCTGCTTGCTCAACAGCATCCGGATCGCATGTTGGCGTGCGTGGCCCATCAGCCGTTGCCGCCCTGGGCCAAGGGAAACGAGAACTTCAACTTCAACCGGATGACCGAAACCAATTCCTCGCTCGTCGGAAAGCCCCACGATATTTCGCAGGCGTTGCATGTTCCGTGCATCCAGCAAGCAGGCGAGAACGATGCGGTGTGCGGCACCATCATGGCGTATGGCCTCGACCGTTACGCTCGCAGCCAGAAAGCGCCGTGGACCTATTTCTGCCTGC
>JBAXFO010001008.1:0-1932 GCA_037139885.1 Planctomycetota bacterium | reverse complement strand
CCAGCATTTGCTGATGGATGCGCAAACCGGTCACGCCCGTGAAAAGGGAATTGGCCATGGACTTATGCCTTTCGAGAAAATCACGCCCCTAAACTGCGTACGCGATCCAGCGGCACCGAATTGCCGCCGATCACAAGTTGAATTCGGCCCGCTTCGACGCGCAGCCCTTGCACGGTCCCGCGCGCCGTGGCGTCGCCGCCGTTCTTGCTGTAAACGACATTCTTGCCGATGAGATTCGAACCTTGGCTGAGGGCCTGGAGAAGTTGCACGTCCGACGGGCCGCTGGCCGCGCCGGAGGGCGCCGTCGCATTCGGCTGGCTGAGCTGCGCATCGAGTATTTTCCCGAAGCTCGCCGAGCCGCCCAAAGCGCCTCGCGATGCCGGTGCAAACAGGTTTTGCGGACGAGCCGAGGAAACGGATGTCAGTGCGGAGATGCTGCTCATGGTCGCTCTGCTTGGCGTCGCCGGGCGGAAGATCCCCCTCCATCGCGGCGAAAAACCCCGTGAGCAGCCTTGCTCGGGAAATGTGCTTCGTTAAACCTTCGTGGCCTCAAAGAACCTGACCTCAGGCGGCTTGGGCGCCTCCGATGCCGGTCAACTTCGAAATCGGCACATTCGTGCCGCCGATAACGACCTGAACTTCGCCCGAAACCACACCGACCGACTGCACCACGCCCGTGGCCGTGTGCCCCGCCGCATCGGCCGCATAACTCACCGACTTGCCGATCAAATTCGTCCCCTGGCTCAGGCCTTGCAGTGTGAGCAAGCTGCTGAAATTTTGATTCATCTGGTTGATGCCCTCGAGCGACGAAAACTGCGCCAGTTGCGTGGCAAAATCCGAAGCGCTTTGAGGGTCCATCGGGTTCTGATTCTTCATCTGCGCCATGAGCAACGTCATGAAATCGTTCTTGCTCATTTTGCCGGCTTCGGCGGTCGGCTTCGGCGCGGCCAGATCCGCGGCCTTCAACGGAACGCCTGAGCCCACAGAACCGATGGAAGACACGCTCGCCATTTGATCCCTCCCCACCGAGTTCATGCGAACACATCGAGCAGCGACGTCGCCGGCGCCGCCGAGCTGTAGATCTTCGCGAACGGCGCTCCCTGGCGCCGCCTGATGAGCGCTTGCGCCGCCGCATCTTCGGGGTCTTGCTCGAACTGTGGATTGGCCGAGCCGCCGTCGCGCCGAATATCGAACTGCCCGATGCCGACGCCCAGTTCGTTGAGCCGCACGCGCAGCGGTTCGAGCTGCTGGTCGAGCAATCGTTTGACCGTGTCGTCCTGAACCGTCATCTGCACCGACATATTGCCGTCGTGCATCGTTAAGTGGATCTGAATTCTGCCGAGTTCGGGAGGATGCAGATTCATTTGCACTTCCGCGCGCCCCGTCTCGCGCAGCGTCGGCAATTGCTCGGCGATTCGCTCTCGTATCGATTCGGCGATGTTCGCGGGGGAAACGGGTTCACTCGCTGTGGATGTCTGCAAACGCGCATCGTCAGCCGCAGCCGTGCGCTCGGAGGCCCCCTCGACAGAACCTTCGTCGGACGCCGCGCCGTCGTCTTCGAAATCCAACGGACGCTGACGCACGCTGCTGACCGTGTCGGACTTCGCCAGCAACGGCGGCGCGTCTAACTCGGCCGCGGCATCCTCCATGGGCGCCAGTTCCGGGCCGGGGGCTCGCGACGTATGCAGAGGCATTTCGAGCGGACGATTTTCCATGCTCGCTCGGTGCGGCGTTCGTTCGTCGTTCGCCATTGCCGCCGTGGCAACTGTCGACGCCGGCGGCGGTGCAGCGGGCGGAGCAGCAACATCCGGGCGGGACGGCGGACCGGCAATCGCGGATTCTTGACGCCCGACCGGTGCAGGAGGGTCTGGAACTCGCCCGACCCCGTCGGATGCCAAGCCTGACGATGATGCCGTTGCAAGCCCCGTGGGC
>JBAXFO010001007.1:0-1935 GCA_037139885.1 Planctomycetota bacterium | reverse complement strand
CCGAGAAGGCGACCGAACGGCTGCGGCTCCTCGGGCAAGTTTCCGGCGGCCTGGCGCATCAACTCCGCAACGGCATCGCCGGCGCCAAACTCGCGATTCAGCTTCACAATAAAGGCCTCGCCGGACACGACATTCCCGAACCGCTTCAAGTCGCCCTCCGCCAACTTGCCCTCATGGAGAACTACCTGAAGCGTTTCTTCGATCTCGGCAAGGCCATGAAGATTAAACCGGAACGGGTCCGCCTCGCCGGCTTGATCGACGACGCCGCCTCCCTCTTGCGGCCCCAATGCGTCCATGAGAATATCGATTTTCGAGTGTCCGCGGCCGACGACCGCGCGGAAGTGGCCGTCGATTCCGGTCAATTTCGGCAGGTGCTGTTCAATCTCATCACCAACGCGATTGAAGCCGCCGGTCCGAATGGACGCGTCGAAATTCGTTCGCGCATGGAAGCGGAGAACGCGATCGTCGAGATTCTCGATTCGGGGCCCGGCATTCCCGCGAACTTGATGGCGACGTTGTTCGATCCGTTTGTGACCGAGAAGCCCGAAGGGGTCGGCCTCGGCCTGGCCGTATCGCGGCAGATCGCCGAAGCCCATGGCGGAACGTTGTCGTGGTCGCGCCGCGACGAGGGGACCTGTTTCCGCCTCGAATTGCCGCAAGGGAGAACGCCATCGTGAGCCGCATTTTGGTCGTCGACGATGAACAGGCCGTCTGCTGGGCGCTCGAACAGGCGCTGAAAGCGGAAAAGCACGACGTCGCCGTGGCGCCCTCGGCCGAGGCGGCGTTCGCGTTGGCGGAGAAGAAAACGCCCGATGTCATTCTTCTCGACGTGCGCCTGCCCGGTCTCGATGGCCTGGCCGCGTTGGCCCGCTTGCGCAAGCTTTCGAACGACGCCCCCGTCATCGTCATGACCGCGTTCGGCAACCTCGCCACGGCCGTTCGCGCCGTCGAGGGGGGCGCGTTCGATTATCTCGCCAAACCGTTCGATCTCGATCAGATTCTCGATCTCGTCAACCGCGCGATTCAGCGGCGCGGCCTGGGGAATCTCGAGACGGCGCCCCCCGTGGAAGCCGGCCCCAGCGACGACATGGTCGGCGTCGGCCCCGCCATGCAAAATGTCTTTAAGCGCATCGCTTTAGTGGCTCCGCGTGAAGCCTGCGTGCTGATCACTGGCGAGAGCGGCGCCGGCAAGGAACTCGTCGCCCACGCGATCCATCGTTTCAGTTCGCGGCGCGATCGGCCCTTTCTGCCGGTCCATGTGGCCGCCCTCAATCCGAGCCTGGTCGAAAGCGAACTCTTCGGGCACATCAAAGGCGCGTTTACCGGAGCCGCCCAATCGCGCGAAGGCCTCCTCGCCCTCGCCGACGGCGGCACCCTGTTTCTCGACGAAATCGCCGAAGTGCCTTTGCCCGTGCAGGTGAAACTCCTGCGCGTGCTGGAGCAGAACGAGATCATCCCCGTCGGCGCCAATCAGCCGCAAAAACTCAATATCCGCGTCCTCGCGGCCACGCACCAAGACCTGGAACGTAAAGTCGCCGACGGCACGTTTCGTCACGACCTCTTCTTTCGGCTCAACGTCTTTCAGGTGCATCTGCCCCCCTTGCGCGAGCGCCGCGAAGACATCGTTCCTCTCGCCGAACATTTCCTCCGCCGACTCGAACCGCGCGCCCTGCCGCTCCTGGCGCCCACCGCGGAATTCCTCATGAGCCAGCCCTGGCTCGGCAACGTCCGCGAACTGCGCAACGCCCTGGAACATGCCGTCATTGTCGCCGTCGGCGGTCCCCTTCTGCCGGAACACTTCCCCATCGCCTCGACCCTCACTGGCGGCGGCCCGACCGAGTTGCTCCGCCGTGCCGTCATCACCTGGCTTGTCGAACGCATCCAAGCCGCCGGCAACGACCCCCCCGCCAACCTCCACGACGAACTCCTCAAATG
>JBAXFO010001006.1:0-1937 GCA_037139885.1 Planctomycetota bacterium | reverse complement strand
AATTTTGGGCGACCGGACCGGCTGGGCGAATCCGGCCGCTGATCGCCGCGTCGGTCGGTTGTTATGGAGCGACGCTGGCGAACGGCTCCGAATATCGCGGGCAATACGATCTCGATGCCGAAGACCTCATCGACTGGCATCGGCCGCGGATGGAAACGCTGCTTGCGGCGTCGCCCGATCTGCTCGCTTGCGAAACGATTCCGTGCCTTGCCGAGGCGAAAGCGCTTGCTCGCTTACTCGGCGAGTCGCAAGCGCCGGCGTGGGTGAGCTTTTGCTGCCGGGATGGCGTGGCGCTCTCGTCGGGCGAACCCTTCGCGGAAGCTGTGCGCATTCTTGATGGCGTTGCAAACGTTGCGGCTCTCGGCGTCAATTGCACGGCTCCCGAACACGCCGACGCATTGATCCGCATCGCCAAAGCCTCGACGGCGAAACCGATCCTCGCGTATCCCAATCGCGGCGGTCGCTGGGATTCGGCCGCCAAAACGTGGGACGACTCCCAGGCTCCGCTCGACTGGGGCGAAGTGGGACTGGAGTGGCGTGCAGCGGGGGCGACATTGCTCGGCGGATGCTGCCGGACCACGCCTGCGGACATCCGGCGCCTGCGCGAGCGACTGTTAAATAAAACTAAGTAGCTAATAGCTATCAGCTAATAGCTATGAGCTGGTTTCGAACCCGACGATTGGTGGTCAGAGTGGACGTGTTCGCATCGCTCCAGCGTGTACTGAAGATCTGCCAAAATCATGCGAGGAACGCCTTCGTCGCCCGGCGGCCGACGCTTCCCGAACCGA
The DNA here is from genome assembly GCA_037139885.1 of Planctomycetota bacterium. Lineage (GTDB taxonomy): Bacteria > Planctomycetota > Planctomycetia > Gemmatales > Gemmataceae > JAIEPT01. The sequence goes on along the minus strand of JBAXFO010001006.1, from coordinate 1,149 downwards.
CATCCTTTCCGAAGGCGTACCGTCGGCTCGAACGGATTGTGCTGACAGAAGGCGTCGTCGGCACATTGTTCGACGATTTCGACCGTCATCGCGAAACCGCGCGTGGCGAAGAAGAGTTCGGCTGGGTTTTGCTCGGCGTTCGCGAAGAAACGGAAGCAGTCGTTTTGGCGGCGTTGCCCGCAGGGGCGCAGCGGCACGCCAGCTTGACGCACATCCAGTTTCACTCGAACGCCCAGACCGTGGCGACGCGATGGCTGCGGCAGACCGACAAACGCCTGGCGATGCTCGGCGTCGCGCACACGCATCCCGGCAGCATGCGGCATCCCAGCGGCGGCGATTATCGCGGCGACATCCAGTTCGTCGCCCGGCTTCGTGGGCGTGAAGGCGTCTTCGCCATCGGTACGGCCGACGCCTCGTTTCCGGAGACGGTCACGTCGAGCGAACCGCATCGCCATGGCCGGGGCTCGTTGTGCATGACGTGGTACGCCCTCGCCGAGGGGGATCCGCAATATCGCAAGATCCCGATCGCGACCATTGCCGGGGACGATTTGGCGCGCCCGCTCGCCGGCGTGTGGCCGACGCTCGACACCCACGCCGACGGCCTCGAACGGCTCTGCCAGCAGCTGAACGGGGGCCAATTTGGCGTCACGGCCGCAGGGCTGTCGTTCGCCGTGCCGCTGGCCGACGATCGCCGGCGACTTCGCGTCTTGCTCGAAGGTCCCCAGATCCGATATTATGTCGAGGACGAGGGAAACCTCTTGGTGGTCGATCCCGAAGCGGTTACGCTTGAGCAGGGGATTTACGCCATCCTCGCCGAACTGGCGCGGCGGCGCTTGCCGGATGCGGCGCCCTGATCCCGAGATTTCTTTAACGGAGGCGAACATGGATTTCCGCCCACTCGACCCGAACGAACGGCAAAAACTGATCGACGCCTTGCGCGGCAACGTCAACTCCAGCCAGACGATCCTCACCAACCCGCGCGACACCTCGTTCGCCGGCGCCAGCGATGAAATCTCCGACGATGAAGTCATTTCCGCCATCAAATCGGTGCCCGTACACTACCGCGTCGACCAGACTGAATTTTCGGGCGCTAGCGTTGCAGGTAGCCCGACGCGTTAGCGAGGTTTGACGGCATCCCTCGCTGACGCG
>JBAXFO010001005.1:0-1940 GCA_037139885.1 Planctomycetota bacterium | reverse complement strand
GCCAGCGAGGTCACGCTGGGGCCCGAAAAGAACGTCGCCATCGGCACGCTGATGCCCAAGCGGGATTCCAGAACGGTTTTGAGTTCCATCGCCATCAGCGAATCCATGCCAATCGAGTTGAGCGGCTGTTCGATGTCGAGTTCTTCCGGATTGATGCCCATGATGCGGGACAATTCAGCCGTGAGATGGTGGCGCATGACAGCTTGCCGTTCGGCCGGAGGTGATTCGAGCAGTTGCCGGCGCAGGTCGGCGTCGAAGCCGCTGGCTAGCCTCTGATCGCCGGCCGTCTCGGCTTGGAAAAGATCTGCGAAAAGCGACGGAGTCTTACCTGCAAACAGCCTGACAAGCTCATTCCAGTGCACGTTGGCCACAACGGCATTGGTCGCTTCTGTTCGGAGAAAAGCCTGCAGCACTTCAAAGCTACGTGTCGCAGGAATCGGCGTCAGTCCGCGCGAACGGAGTGACTCAGCCATGCCTTGCCCCGCCCACGGACCCCAATTAATGGCAATCGCCGGCAGTCCCTGCGAGCGGCGGTACGCGGCCAGAGTATCGAGGAACGCATTGCCAGCGGCGTAGTTCGCCTGACCAGGCGAGCCGAAAACACTGGCGATCGAAGAAAAGAGCACGAAGAAATCGAGCGGTTTGTCGAGCGTCGCGCGATGCAGATTCCATGCTCCGTTGACTTTGGGCGCCATCGCCTTCTCGAGCCGATCAAGTGGCATGTCGAAGATGATTCCGTCGGCGAGCACGCCGGCCGCGTGGATGACGCCTCTCAATGGCGGGAAGTGGGCGGGGATTTTCCCACATGCCGACTGCAACGAATCCGCATCGGCGACATCGCCGCTTAAAGCGACCACTTCGACCCCGCCCTGACGCAGCGACTCGATCGCTGCGACTGCCGCGATCGATGGGTCATTGCGTGACAAAAGCGCGAGGTGGCGTGCCCCTTGAGCCGCAAGCCATTGCGCAGACTGAAGGCCCAATGCTCCAAGCCCGCCCGTGATCAGGTAGGTCGCATCCGACCGAATCCGCGTGCCCGCCGGCGACGACTCGACTGTGGCCGGAGAGATTTCGCGCGGCGAAGAATCGGGCGTGAATGAGACGACGACTTTGCCGATGTTCTTGCGCTGCGACAGGAACCGCAACGCGCCGGCGACATCGCGGGCCGGAAACGCCGTGTATGGCAACGGCTGGAAGTGGCCAGCGGAAAAGTGCCCGATCAGGTCGTCGAACAACGCTTGGATGGTGTTGGGCCGCTGCCGCAGCATCCGATCGAGGTCGATCGCAAAGTAGGAAAGATTGTCCTGAAACGGCAAAAGACCAAGCATGCGGTTTTGGTAGATGTCGATCTTGCCAATCTCTAGAAACCGCCCATACGCGCGGAGAATACTCAGGCTCTTGGCAATCGCATCGCCCGGTAGCGAGTTCAGAACCACGTCGACGCCTTCGCGGTGTGTGACCTCCATGATCTTGTCGGCAAACTCGAGCGTCCGCGTGCTGTAGACGTGCTGAACACCACGCTGCCGGAGATAATCTCGCTTTTCTTTACTGCCGGCCGTGGCGAACACTTCGGCCCCTACATGCTGCGCGATTTGAATGGCAGCAAGGCCCACGCCGCCTGCCGCGGCATGAATCAGCACTCGCTGGCCGCGTTCGAGACGCGCTAGCTTGCATAGCGCGTAATAGGCAGTCAGAAAAGTGACCGGCAGTGTCGCGGCCTGCTGATGACTCATACCGGCAGGCTTGTGCGTGAGTGCATACTCGGTCGTTAGGGCGTGTGAAGCAAAGCTGTAGGGAACAACACCGACAACTTCGTCACCGACTTTGAGCCGCGATACGCCGGGGCCGATAGCCGTCACCACACCTGAAGCTTCGATGCCCAGCGGAACAACGGCGTCTGCGACACCGGGATAAAGCCCCATGACTTTGAGCACGTCGCT
>JBAXFO010001004.1:0-1943 GCA_037139885.1 Planctomycetota bacterium | reverse complement strand
CCAGACCTTGGGCCTTACTCCACGGTGTAAAGAAACTTCCCGTCCTTATCGACGCCGATGTGGGCCTTGCTGATCGCCTTGCCCTCGGCCATGTTCGATAAAAACGCCTGGGCCATTTCGGGGAGAATGGTGCCCGAGATGATGTGGTCGACGTTGCGGGCTCCCGATTCCACTTCCTTGCAGCGGCTCGAAATCGTCGTCACCAGCGAATCGTCGTAGGTGAACGTCGCCTTGTGGTTCTCCTTGACGCGATTGACGACGGCCTTCAACTTGAGCGTGATGATCGCCTTGAGCATTTCGTCGTTGAGCGGGTAGTAAGGAACAATCGCCATACGGCCCAGGAGAGCGGGCTTGAACGCCTTGAGCAGATCGGGCCGCATCGCTTCGGCGAGGCCTTCGGGATCGGGACGCGTGTCGGGATCGGCGCAGACCTTCACGATCGTGTCGGTGCCGACGTTCGACGTCAGGATGATGATCGTGTTCTTGAAGTTGATCTCGTTGCCCTTGTCGTCTTGCAGCGTGCCCTTGTCGAACACCTGATAGAAGACTTCTTGCACCGATTCGTTGGCCTTCTCGATTTCATCGAGCAGGACGACGCTGTACGGTTTGCGGCGCACGGCTTCCGTGAGGACGCCGCCTTCGCCGTAACCGACATAGCCGGGGGCCGAGCCGGTGAGGCGCGAGATCTTGTGATCTTCCTTGTATTCGGACATGTTGATCACAACCATGTTGCGATCGCCGCCGAAGAGGATGTCGGCCAGCGCCATGGCGGTTTCGGTTTTGCCGACGCCTGAGGGACCAACGAGCAGAAACACGCCGAGCGGCCGTTTGGGATCGGCCAGGTTCGCCCGGCTCGTGCGGATGCGTTGGCTGATCGCTTCCAGGCCATGATCCTGGCCGATGACGCGTTCCTTCAGGCGCTCTTTCAAATTGAGCACGGTCTTGATTTCGTCGCGCACCATCTTCCCGAGCGGCACTCCGGTCCAACCCGAGACGACTTCCGCGACCGCTTGTCCGCCCACGACGGGCAGCACCAGCGGGTTCTCGCCCTGCACGGTCGACAACTCCGCTTCGACCTTGGCGAGTTCGGCCTTCGCCTTGGTTTCGTCGGCGGGGGTGAGCTTGGCTTTTTCGTCGCCCTTGCCGGTCGTCGCCAGGAAATGGCCGCTCAGCTTGGCGTAAATGTCCTTGATTTTGCCGGCGAGCTCTTTCTCTTGCACCCAGCGCTTTTCGAGGCCTTCGAGCTTTTGCGTCACGGCCGTCTTCTTTTCCTGGACTTCGTCGGCGCGGATCTTGTGATCGGTGCCCATCGACGTTTCTTTGTCGAGCGTCCGCAGTTCGACATCGAGCAGTTCGATTTCGCGCTGGCAGTCCTGAATCTGCGGCGGCGTCGCCGATTGACTCAACGCAACGCGGGCGCAGGCCGTGTCGAGCAGGCTGACGCATTTGTCGGGCAACTGACGATCGGTGATGTAGCGATGCGACAACCGCACCGCCTCGGCCACCGCTTCGTCGAGCACGCGCACCTTGTGATGCGTCTCCATGACATCGGCCAGGCCACGCATCATGCGAATCGCCTTGGCGATATCGGGTTCGTCGACTTTCACTTCCTGGAAACGGCGCTTGAGAGCGGGGTCGGATTCGAAATACTTCTTGTACTCCATGCGGGTCGTGGCCGCGATGGTGCGCATTTCGCCGCGAGCCAGAGCGGGCTTGAGAAGATTGGCTGCGTCGTTTTGCCCCGCGGCTCCGCCGGCGCCGATGAGCGTGTGGGCTTCGTCGATGAACAAAATGATCGGCGTCGGCGACGACTTCACTTCTTGAATCAGCGCCTTCAGCCGATTCTCGAATTCGCCTTTCACGCCCGCCCCGGCCTGGAGCAAACCCAGATCGAGCGAACGGACTTCGACATTCCGCAGCGGCAGCGGCACTTCGCCCTTCAC
>JBAXFO010001003.1:0-1945 GCA_037139885.1 Planctomycetota bacterium | reverse complement strand
CAACCATGCCGCCCGCAAACTCTCCGCCACGATGCTGCGCTGGCATTACCGGAGCCGGTCGGAATCCTTGATCGGCTTCTCGAACGCCCTGTTCTACCAGGGGCGACTCCTCACGGTGCCGGAGGTGACGCCCACGTCGACGGGGCTGCTGCCGATCGTCGTCCCGAACGTCGCGGCGGGCGACGACAACGTCGATCGTCTTCTCGAACGCCCGATCAGCTTTCATCGTCTCGACGGCAGCACGTACCAGGGCCGCCGCAACCAGGGGGAGGCCGACTACATCGCGAGGCTGGTGCGCGGCCTGCTGCTGAAAGAGAATGGCCTGAGCATCGGCGTCATCGCGTTCTCGGAAGCTCAGCAAGGAGAAATCGAACAGGCCCTCAATCGACTCGCGGACGACGACGAAACCTTCCGCGCCAAGCTGGAAGCCGAATGGGAGCGCGAAGAGGACGGCCAATTCACCGGCTTACTCGTCAAGAACCTGGAGAACATCCAGGGCGACGAGCGCGACGTCATCCTCCTCAGCGTTTGTTACGGACCCGGCCCCACCGGCAAAATGCTCATGAACTTTGGCCCCATCAACCAGACCGGCGGGGAACGGCGGCTCAACGTCGCATTCTCCCGGGCCAAGAAACATATGGCGCTGGTTTCCTCCATTCGCGGCAACCAGATCACGAACGACTACAACGACGGCGCCCGTGCCCTCAAGAACTACCTCCGCTACGCCGAGGCAGCCTCAGCCGGCGATCTGGCCACTGCCCAACGCATCCTCTGGGAAATCAATCCCTACGACGACCCGACCGTTCGCACGGCTTCGCGTTCCGCCGTCGTCGCCGAACTCGCCAGCGCCCTGCTTGAACAAGGATTCGAGATCGAACTGGGCGTCGGCCAGTCCGACTTCCGTTGCGACCTCGCTCTTCGTGAACCCGGGGGCAGTGGTTACCAGCTCGGAATCCTCGTGGACACGGACGCCTATTACCAAAACCCCGATTCGCTCGAACGGGAAGTCTTCCGGCCCGCGCTTCTGAGAGCGTTCGGTTGGCGAATCGCGCGCGTCCTGACGCGCGACTGGTTCGAGAGCCCCAAGGCCGTCCTTCGGGATCTTCGGCGAGTTCTCAAGGGTGAAGAACGAGAGATACCGGCAGAACCACTGCCGGTGGCCGATCGTGATGCGGCTGCTGCCGACTCAAATCCCAAGCCTCCGGTCGCCGGCTCACCCGACCGCAAATACCTGGAGTTCATCGAAGGGGCGTCGAAGAAGTTCTGGGAGATCCTCGTCGAAGGCAGCCAACACACAGTTCGTTTCGGCCGCATCGGCGCGCAGGGTCAATCCCGAACGAAGTCGTTCCCGGATGAAGCGGCAGCTCGCCGCGACGCCGAGCGATTGCTCCGCGAAAAGGTCGTCAAAGGATATTCTGAACGAGGGAAATAGGATTCAGCAGAGGATCTCCTACACCGACCGCGTGACGCCGACAGGCTTCGTAAACGACCGCGATAGGCACAAATGGATGTCGCAATATTCGGCGACTGAGTCTCATATTCCAAGGTCGTCGCAACGGAAAGAAGCACAGTCGTTCATCGCGCTCGCGTGCCGAACTACCGATAATCTCCCAGCACGAGGGAGCGCGCCCGTACGGGGCGTTTTCTGCCGTTTGCAACGACTTACGGGCCGCCGAACGTGTCGATCGTGGTCGAAAGGAGGGGTTTTCGGCCGTTTTCGGGGCAAAATCGCTTTTTCGGCACCCCTAACACGGGTTTTACCGGGGAAAAAAGGCCGTTTTTCCGCGTTTTCGCCATTCCTGCAGGCTCGCCAGCCACAAGCACTCGGACACTCGCAGCACGTGATCGGAGGCGGGGAAAAGGATGCGCAGCGGTAATCTGCGGCATGAATACCAGCAAATAACGCGGTGGAGGGCGGGCGGGCCGGGGGCCGATTGGTCAGCAG
>JBAXFO010001002.1:0-1946 GCA_037139885.1 Planctomycetota bacterium | reverse complement strand
CCGCCAATACCGCCGATGCCTCCAATACCGCCTCCAAAGCCGCCGCCGCCGATGTTGCCGCCGATGCCGATACCGCCTTGCCGGCTACCGGCCTGGCCGAACTGTTGCAGACCGCCGCTCGGGCTGATGGGGATGGTGAGATCTGCGACGGGATGAACGCGGATGACTTTCTCCATCATGGCCCGTTCGGCCGTGGTGATCTCGATGTAATCGCGGCGCACGATGTAGGTCGCGCTGTTACCCTGCACTTGCGAGAGCGCGACGCGGAGAGCGATCGCGATCGGCATCCGCCTCAAGAACGGGGGGAACTTGACTTCCGTATCGAGAACTTTCGGAGCCTCGGCGGCGCCTTCGTCGAAGGCCGCTTGATCGATGAACACCGGCAGATCTTTGCCGCGGGCCGACAGCTTGTCGGTGAAGAAGCGGAGGATGGTCCGGAATTCGATGCCGGCGCCCTGACGGAATTCCTCGGGGATTTCCACTTCCTGTTCGAGCAACTTCATGACCGAGGCCGACGCCTTGCGGCCTTCGGGATCGTCGGGCAGGTTGGTCGATTCGTACTTTTCCTTACGGTAGCGAGTCAGCACTTTCCACGTCGAGAGCTTGGGGAATTCGATGCCCGGCTCATCGGGGAAGGGAACGAACGACCGGTCCAACGCCAGCATGGTCGAAAGGAAGCGATCCTCACGAGCGCGCCGCAGCGAGTTCGATTGTTCGAGGTTGAAGCCCGCGGAGGTCATTTCGTACATGGCCTGAGCCGCCACCGGCCACGGCTGGCCGCGAAGGCGATTCTCGGTTTGCAGGGCCAACAAATTTTGCAATAGCTCCGCCTTCGTGCGTTCGTCGAAATACGCGATCTCGATTTGCGAACGGAAGTTGCGAAGTTGTTCTTCCTGCCGATCTTGCAGCGTCCGCGATTGTTGTTCGCGTTCCAGGAGAGTCTTGGCCACGGTCACGTTGCGGGCGATTTCTTCTTTGCGAACCTTGAGCACCATGGCCTGCGATTTCGATTCCCGCAGCGCCGTCGACAAACGCGTCGCCAGGCCCGTGCGAACGCGATCGCTCAGGTCGGGATTGTCTTGCACGCGGGAGAGAATGTTCCGCAGGGCGTCGAGCGTGCCGTCGGGATCTTGCTGAAGCTCCCGGCGACCCTGACGCAGAACGTTCTCGACGATCTCGGTCCACTTCTGTTCTTGCACGATCCGCAGATCGCGATGAGCCTGCAGAAGATCGTCGCGCTGGTCTTGAGCGTTCGGAAACGGAGCGATCGGGCCGACGGCGGGCTTGTCGTCTTGCATCGCCATCTGCACCACGGCGCCCTGCTGGAACTGGCCTTTTTCGTATTTGACTCCGGTCCGTTTGGCGAGAATGCCCTTCATCATTTCCGGCGAAAGATTGCCTGCCTTCATCTTCGCGACCACACGCAGACCGGCGTCGGGTTCGTTATCGTGCGGGGCCATGAGCTTGACTTGTTCGAACGCGCGAGCCGCTTCTTCGAGCTTCAAATCCTTCATCGCCATCTGGGCGGTGAGGAGGAGTTCATCGCGATTGAGCTTGGTTTGGCCGCAGGCGAGGGCCAGGGTGCGATCGCCACGCAGCAAAGCGGGGCGGTCCTTGGCGTTTTTCCATTGATCGACGAGACCCAGGAGAAAGAAGTTTTCCAGCTCCGGCGGCACGATGGATTCGGCGACGTCGATCGTAACGGGAGCGGAAGCCCCCACCGGCGTGCCGACGACCTTGATCGGGAAAGCTCCGTCGTCGATCGCCTTCATCGAGCCGACGATCAGCGCGGGAGCGTCGCTCCGGAGCGGCGGCAGCTTGGTCGGGTACGAAACCTTCACCGAGGCGGGAAGCGTGACGTTGACATCGTAAAGAATCGAGCCGTTAAACGCTTCGAAGTACCGCTTCATGCAGTCGACGAGCAGCTCTTCGCCGACGCGGGTGCG
>JBAXFO010001001.1:0-1953 GCA_037139885.1 Planctomycetota bacterium | reverse complement strand
GAACGCCGTGGCGTCGCAGGTGATTTCGAAGTTGTCGTCGTTCCGCGCCAAATCGTCGGCCCCCGCTTCGAGAACGATGGCCATGAGGGCGTCTTCCTCCAGGCCCTTGGCGGCGACGGCGAACATGCCTTTACGTTCGAACAGATACGCCACCGACCCGGGAGCGCCCATCTTGCCGCCGGCTCTTTCGACGACGAAGCGGATTTCGCCGTTGGTGCGGTTGCGATTGTCGGTGAGGGTTTCGATGAGGATGGCCGCGCCGCCGGGGGCGTAAGCTTCGTAGGTGACTTCATCGAAGGTGGTCGCGCCCGATTCGCCGGTGCCGCGTTTGATGGCTCGTTCGATGTTTTCCTTGGGCATCGACACGGCGCGGGCCTTGTCGATGGCGTAACGAAGTTTGAGATTGGTGATCGGATCGCCGCCGCCGTTCTTGGCGGCGATCATGATGTACCGGCCCAGCTTGCTCCACAATTGGCCACGCTTGGCGTCCGCGATCCCCTTCTTGTGGGCGATGTTCTTAAAATGGGAATGGCCGGCCATGTTTCCTCCCGAACGTTCGCCAAAAGCCGTATTGTACGGTCGTACCAGGCCGGGCGGCATGGGCCCGTTTCCCTCATTTCTCCATGGAGAATCCCCGCGTGCGCATCGAACATATCGCTCTGAACGTTCCCGATCCGGCGGCCATGGCGGAGTGGTACGGTCAACACCTGGGAATGCGGATCGTCCGCCGCGTCGACGGCCCGCCGCACACGCGTTTCCTGGCGGACGACGCAGGCCGCACCGTGCTCGAGCTCTACCGCCAAGACGCCGTTCCCGTGCCCGACTACTTCCAGCAAGATCCGCTCACGTTGCATATCGCATTTTTGAGCGACGCCATCGACGAGGATCGCCTCCGCTTGTTGGCGGCCGGCGCGAAAGGGACGGGGGAAATCAAGACCACTCCAACGGGCGACCGAATGACGTTCCTCCACGATCCGTGGGGTGTCGCCGTGCAGTTGGTGACGCGGGTCGAACCGCTCGTCTAAGTAGCCGAGTCTTAGACCTCGTCAAAAGCCCGCGCGATGCTGCGCAGCGTTTGGCCCCGCCCCGCCTTGGCGGTCGCGGCGCGTTCGATGATGAACGTGATGTTCCCTACCCGCAGGCGGTCGCCGATGTAAAGCGGCGCGGCGTCGACCCGTTCGCCGTTCACGAAGATGCCGTTCAAACTCGCCATGTCGCGCACGAACCAAACGTCGTCTTCGAACGATACCTGGCAATGCCGGCGGCTGATATCCGCGGCCGGCAGCCGCACGTCGGCTTCGGAATGCCGCCCGATCGTCGCCGACGCTTGATCGATCTCGACGATGTCCAGCCCCGTTTCGCTCCGCATCCGCAACGGCACGAACCCATTCCCGGGCGCGGGCTTGCTCGCCATCGTGGACGAATCGTCTTCGGCAGGACGGGCACGATGAAAGGTTTGAGTGAGACTGGGGCGATTGGGCATGACACGCATCCTTGCGCGAACGAGAAACCGGCTCGTGATCCATCACGAGGGGAGTGGTATAGCAAATCGCCTCGCGTCGGCAAAGGGGGGTTGAAGGATGCGTCGCGAGGCCAGTCGTCAATCCCCGCCGACGCTGGTTCGGCCGATCGCGACGTCGAACTCGCTCAGCAGCGGCACGAGCATGGCTGCGGTCGCGAAACCGAACGCTCCCGCCGTGACCACGAACGGCCACACCGGATCGGCCGACTCGACGCCGCCGGGCTTGCCGATCAAAACGCTGGTCACCGTATAAAAGACGGCGAACGGGCACAGCCAACTGGCGAGCGTGAGAGCGGCGGAAGGCTTGTCGCCGCACAACACCCACCACAGTCCGCCGACGCCGAGCACGATGAACGCGGAGAAGCTGAGCCATTGAAATTCGAATTGGCCGTTGATGAGGATCAGATAGATGCAGAGGAGCGTGCCCACAG
>JBAXFO010001000.1:0-1955 GCA_037139885.1 Planctomycetota bacterium | reverse complement strand
CTCTTGGCCGGGGCGTTCCCCAACGGCGGCGGCGTGTTTGCCAACACCACCACGACCGATGCCAACGGCTTCTACGAGTTCACCGACCTCCCCGCGGCAAGCTACACCATCAGCGAAACGCAACCGGCCGGTTATTCGCAAGGGACAAACACCGCGGGCAGCATCGCTGCTCCCGTTAACGGCGACACGATCGGCCAGTTCGATCTACCCGCCGGGGCCACCTCGGCAGGCAACCTCTTCGGCGAACGCGCTGCCACGGTGTCCGGCCGCGTGTTCAACGATGTCAACCGCAATGGCGTCCCCACCCTCGGCTCCGGCATCGGCGGCGTCACGGTGACACTCGTCGATTCCAACGGCGCTACCGTCGGTACGACGACCACGGCGGCTGACGGCACCTACTCGTTCACCAACGTGTTCCCCGGCAACTACACCATCGTCGAGGCGCAACCCGCTGTCTTCGGCGATAGCCCCGTCGGCCCCGCGACGATCCGCAACGTCACCGTGCCTCTCGGCGGGCTGGCGAACCAGAACTTCGGCGAAACGCTCGGCGAGATTTCCGGCACGGTGTTCGTCGATTTCAACAACGATGGCATCCAAGACCCCGGCGAACCGGGCATCGCGGGCGTCGCCGTTAGTATCTTCGGCACCAATGTCCTCGGCGGCGATATTCCTCCGAGCATCATCCTCACTGACGCAAACGGCAACTACCGCTTCACCGGGTTGCAGGCCGGGAGCTACACCCTGAACGAAGGCCAACCGGCCGCGTGGGCCGACGGCCGTGACACCATCGGTTCGGTCGGCGGCACTACTGCGAATGACGCCTTCATCAACATTCCACTCGGCGGCGGGGTGCTCGCCCCCGGCTACAACTTCAGCGAAGTCGGTGGCACCATCGGCGGCAACGTCTTCGTCGATGACAATAATGACGGCGTGCAGCAACCGGTTGAAGGCGGCCTCCCCGCCGTGGTCATCACCCTCACCGGCGTCGGCGTGGATGGCACGATCATCAATGCCCAGGCGACGACCGATCAGGACGGCTTCTTCGAGTTCCGCAACCTCCCCGCGGGGATCTACGAACTCGTCGAAGAACAGCCGAACGGCTACCTCGACGGCAAGGACACGCTCTCGCTGGTCGGCGGCGGAACGGCCGGCCAAGACCCGATCGGCAACGATGATATCACCGCGATCAACCTGCCCGCTGGCGGCCAAGCGACCGATTACGTCTTCGGTGAAATCCTGCCGTCGTCCATCGCCGGTTCGGTCTACGTCGATGTGAACCGCAACCGCGTTCGCGATTCGTTCGAAGTCGGCATCACCGGCGTCGTGGTCACGCTCACGGGGGTGGACGACCAAGGCAACAACGTCACGCTGACCCAAACGACCAGCCCGAACGGCGCCTACAACTTCGGAAACCTGCGGCCCGGAACCTACCAGATCTCCGAGACGCAGCCCGCCCAGTACGCTCAGAGCGGCAACGCTGTGGGCAGCGCCGGCGGAATCCTCGCCGCTGTCGATCTCATTCAAACCATCGTGTTGCAACCGAACCAGACGGCGATTAACTACGACTACGGTGAAGTGGCGATCCCCCAGCCGATCGATCCGCCGATTACAGTACCGCCAAGCACCGGCGTCCTCTTCGCACGGCCGACGAAGCGGGCGTTCCTCGGCAGCACGCCTTCGGGCGGGCGTGTCCGCACGCTGCCGAACTTCGCCGCGCTGCGGCTCGGGCATGACCTGATCCAGGAGGCCGGGACCTGGCACATTGCTTTGCACGCCACTCAGACGAAGGGCAGGCGCTCCCACGATGCCGCCATCCCGGTCCTGCTCGTGCCCCGCCTTGAGCGCTATCTCGATGGCCATCGACCGGTGCTGCTCCGGCAGCGGGACAGCCACGACAGCGATGAGGATCACCTCTGGATTGCGGAGACCGGCCACGCGCTCGCCGAGATCAGTCT
>JBAXFO010000999.1:0-1965 GCA_037139885.1 Planctomycetota bacterium | reverse complement strand
CGGCAATCCCGCCAAGCTGGGCGAGGTCGCTCCCCGCCGCTTCCTCCGCGTGATCGCGGGCGATGAGCCGCAGCCGTTTTCCGCGACCGCCAGCGGCCGGCTCGAACTGGCCAACGCCATCGCCTCGCGCGACAATCCGCTTACCGCCCGCGTCATGGTCAATCGCGTTTGGCAGCGGCATTTCGGCCGCGGCATCGTCGGCACATCGAGCAACTTCGGCGAGCTCGGCGACCGCCCCACGCATCCCGAACTTCTCGACTATCTCGCCGTTCGTTTCATGGATCAAAACTGGTCGCTCAAGGCGCTGCACCGCGAGATCTTGCTGTCGAACGTCTATCAAACGAGCGCCGACGCCAGCCCCGAGAACTTGACCAAGGACGCGGACAACCGTTGGCTCTGGCGCCGGGAACGCAGCCGGCTCGATGTCGAAAGCTGGCGCGACGCCATGCTCGCCGTCTCGGGCAAGCTCGATCCCGCGCTCGGCGGCCCGACCTTCGATCTCAACAACGCCAGCATCGGCCGCCGCACGGTGTACGCGAAAATCAGCCGTCACGATTTGAACGCCACGCTGCGGCTCTTCGATTTCCCCGACGCCAACATCACCAGCGAAAAGCGCACCGTGACCACCGTGCCGCAGCAACAGCTCTTCGCTTTGAATAGCCCGTTCGTCGTCGAATCGGCGAAGGCCTTTGCCGCCCGCTTGCAAAAGGAAGCCCCGTCCGACGACCTGCGTCTGCGCCGAGCGTACGCCCTCGCGTTCGGCCGCCAACCGCGGGCGGAAGAGTTGCAACTGCTCACCAGCTACCTCGCCGGCAGCGACGCCGAAGAGATTCGCCCCGCCATCCAGATCAGCCGCTGGGAACGCGTCGCCCAGAGCCTGCTGGCGAGCAATGAGTTTCAGTATGTGGATTGATCCGTAAGTCAGGTTTTCAACATGACCCGCTTTCCGGTTCGCCTAAATAGAATCGCCAATTGTGACCGGAATGCCCGTGTACTGCTGTCGGCTGTGAGCTCTTAGCTGTTGGCTTTCTTCTAAAAAGCCAACAGCTAAGAGCTCACAGCCAACAGCTTGGCGAGTGAATTGAGTCTTGGAGTTTCCCCCCATGCTTTTCAATATGCCTTCTCGCCGCGAATTTCTCTCGACCGCCGGCGCCGGCCTCGGCATGATCGGCCTGGCGAATCTGCTCCAGGCCGACGCCCCGCCGCCGCCTGTGCATCCTTCAGGCCCGATGGCTCCGAAGCGCCCGCACTTCGCCCCCAAAGCCAAGCGCCTCATTCACGTGTTCATGAACGGCGGCCCTTCGCAAGTCGACACGTTCGACCCCAAACCGATGCTCACCCGCTACAACGGCCAACGGCCCCCCGCATCGAATCTGCGTACCGAACGCAGCACCAGCGGCCTCATGCAATCTCCCTTCCGCTTCGCGCGCCACGGTAACTCGGGGCTTGAAGTCAGCGAAATCTTCCCGAACGTCGCCCAGTGCGCCGACGATCTGTGCGTCATCCGTTCGATGTACACCAATGTCCCGAATCACGAACCGTCGCTGCTCATGATGAACAGCGGCGAAATGCAGCCCGTCCGCCCCAGCATGGGCTCGTGGCTCCTCTATGGCCTCGGCACCGAAAACCAAAATCTCCCCGGCTACGTCGTCATGTGCCCCGGCAATCCCGTCATCGGCCCGCAGCTCTGGAGCAACAGTTTCCTCCCCGGCATCTTCCAGGGGACGCACATCAACAACTCAAGCTTCGATCCGCGCCGCGTCTTGCAGCATATCAACAACACCTATCTGCCGCCGCAAGCCCAGCGCGAGCAACTCGAATTGCTTCAGGGCCTCAATAATCTCCACCTGCGCGATCGCGGCCGCGACAATCTGCTCGAAGGCCGCATTCAATCGATGGAGATGGCCTTCCGCATGCAGTTCGAAGCGCAAGAAGTCTTCGACCTCAACCGCGAAACGCAAACCA
>JBAXFO010000998.1:0-1965 GCA_037139885.1 Planctomycetota bacterium | reverse complement strand
TCGTTCTTGAGGGGATTGCCGCAGCAACTGTTCCTCGACGAGCACGACGAAAAGCTCCTCCGCGAACCATTATTCCCTTCGGCAGTGGGGGGGCTGCCTCACACCGACCGTCCCAACCGGCCCGAACGTCCAACTGCCGCAAAACCCGAGTGCTTTCCGCAGTTTCCGACTCGATTCGCTGGGACGGTCGTGAATTACCGTCGCATTACCGTCCCCACGACCGTCCCCACCAATCTCGCAGCCTGGCCACGTTTCGACCCCTTCGGGGACGGAAGGGACGGTTGGGACAGTCCGGGCAAGGGATGGCCCTCCCGCGCCGACCATATCCCGGCGATCAACTACTCATCGCGTTTCCAGGATCGTGTCGTCGTCCCCTAAATCGACCACACCGGCCGCTTGAGCACGCCCCCGCTCCTCGTCGCGAGCAATTCCCCCTTCCTGGAAAAATTTCCCAGAGCGATTACCTAAATTAGAAATCTTGCTTCGCGTGAGCTTTCCGAGAACGATCGGCGGCAGTCTCGGTGAAGAATCTTGCGCTCGGCAATGCACACTGGGAGTACACGCCGTTGCCACGGCGGTGAACGCCGGAAGCGCGACGATGTTTTGAAACGGAGCAAATGCGGGAGGGCTGAACTTCCAATAAGATGATGCGGGGTAACGCCATGGATAACCAAACGCCAGAGCAACAGGAATATGAAGCCGAGGCCACGCGTCTCGCCTTGATTCCGCTGGAAGATCAAAAGACGTTCGTTGCCATGCTCCGCGCCGTTGCCCGCGATCCCAATGTTTCGGACGACGACCGCACCGAGGCCCGCCACCGGTCCGACGCACTCGCCAAGCTGCTGAACCACCGGAAATGATTCCTTAACATCAGCCTTGACGTTCGTCGAGGTTGTTGTTAAGGTACCCTTGTGAGGTTGGCGACGACCAAAACGAAGGGCGAAATCATGGCGAGCATCATCGGCTACCTGCGAGTTTCGACGAAGAGCCAAGGGGCTTCCGGCCTGGGCCTCGAAGGGCAGCGGGCCGCTGTTGAAGCCTACGCCAAGGCAAACGGCGCGACGATCGCGTCGTGGTACACCGAAATCGAATCCGGCAAGCGGAACGATCGGCCGGAACTTGCCAAGGCACTGGCCCACGCTCGCCGCTCCAAGGCTACCCTCGTAGTCGCCAAGCTGGATCGTCTCGCCCGCAATGTCGCCTTCTTGTCGGCGCTCATGGAAGCGAAGGTGCCGTTCATCGCTTGCGACAATCAGCACGCAAACAGACTCACCCTGCACATCCTGGCCGCCGTTGCCGAAGCGGAGGCAAAAGCGATCAGCGACCGCACAAAGGCCGCTCTCAACGCCGCCAAGGCCCGCGGGACGCAACTTGGCTCGAATCGCGCCGGCCATTGGGACGGGCGCGAGGAAGCGCGTCTCCGCGGAGCAAAGGCCGGCGCCCTGGCCGGAGCCAAGGCGAGGATCGCTGCGAAGGTTGACGCCTATTCCGATTTGCTTCCGATCGTGACGGAGTTACGAGCCGCCGGCGTGTCGCTGGAGAAGATCGCCGAGAAGCTGAACGCGGACGGGCACACGACCCGCCGCGGCAAACCGTGGAACCCGATGCAGGTATTGCGGGTACTCCGGTTGACGAGCCCGCCGATGTAGGCGTCGAAGATACTGCGGAAGAGTTCGCTCGGCTCCTCGTTGTCCTTTCTGTCCTTTCCCACGTTCTGGTCGCAAAGTCAGCGCTGCTAATAGCTCCAGAGGACGCCGAAGGAGACAGCGAAAGCGTCGAAGTCGTCGGCGTTGATCTGTCCGTCGAGATTGTAATCGAAGCGGACATCGTAGGGCGGGGTGTCGTCGGGCAGTTCGCGGATGGACCCGAAGCAGGCGACGAAGGCGTCGGCGTTGACCTGCAGGAGGCGTTCGCCAGGAGTGCCAGCGATGACGTTGTTGGCGTCCAGGGTGGCGTACAAGGCAT
>JBAXFO010000997.1:0-1971 GCA_037139885.1 Planctomycetota bacterium | reverse complement strand
CGTCATGTCATCGTGGCGGAGCTCAACGCCGGGCAGCTCGCGATGGTGCTCTGCGCTCGTTATGGCGTTCCGGTGATTCGCTGCAACAAGATTCAGGCCCGGCCATTCACCGTCGGCGAAATCCTCGAAGCCGTCCGCCCGTATGTGAAGTGAGAGACGCGTATGAATTCCTTACCCCTGCTTACGGAAGACGACTTCACGACCGACATGGACGTTCGCTGGTGCCCGGGGTGCGGCGATTTTGCGATCCTCTCGCAACTCAAAATCCTCCTCGCCGAACTCAGGCTCCCTCGGGAAAAGACTGTCTTCGTTTCGGGAATCGGCTGCGCCGGGCGAACGCCTTACTATCTGAACACCTACGGGTTTCACACGGTTCACGGCCGGGCCGCCGCCATTGCGACGGGCATCAAGCTCGCGAATCCCAGTCTGGATGTTTGGGTCGTGGCGGGCGATGGCGACACGCTCGGCGCCGGCGCCAACCATTTGCTGCACACGCTCCGCCGCAATGTCGGCCTGAAGTTTCTGCTCTTCAACAACGAAGTCTTCGGACTGACCAAGGGCCAGCAATCGCCGACTACACGCTGCGGCACGCGCACCCGAACCAGTCCCGACGGGAGCTTCGAAACGCCCCTGCGCCCGTTGAGCGTCGCCCTCGCCGCCGAAGCTGGGTTCGTCGCCCGCACGCTCGATGTCGATGTCGATCATCTCCATCGCACGCTCAAACGTGCGGCCGCCTACCGCGGCACGGCTTTCGTCGAGATCTATCAAAACTGCAAAGTCTTCAACGACGGCGTCTTCGAATACGCGACCGATAAGGACACCAAGGCCGACAGCATCCTCGACCTCGAACATGGCCAACCGCTCATCTTCGGCAAGGACCGCAATCGCGGCATCCGCCTCGAAGGCTTGACGCCGACCATCGTCGCGCTCAACGGCAAGGACCATCCCAGCGATCTTTTGGTGCACGACGAAACCATCGACGATCCGCTTTACGCCATGCTCCTCAGCCGGCTCACCATGCCCGATTTTCCCGAGTGCATCGGCGTGCTGCGCTGCGTTTCACGGCCGACGTTCGAAGAGCAGATCGCCGCTGAGCCGAGCGTGCGACTTCCCGCCGCCGCCCTGGACGCGGCTCTTGCGGGTGACGATTCCTTCATCGTCGCGTAAGACAGCCGGAGCGGCCGGACCGCATGCCCCGGCGCTTACCCCTGTGACGACCATGATTTGCCCAAGTTGCGGACACGACAATGTGCCAGGAAACGAGACCTGCGGCAACTGCCAGCAGAGTCTGACCACGCTCGATTTGCCGGCTGCGGGAAGCCGGGTCGAAAAAAGCTTGATGAACGATCAAGTGAACGTGTTGCCGCCCAAACCCGTCGTCACGGTGCGGCCCGAAACGACGATCCGCAGGACAATCGCCCTGATGCTCGAAAAGGATGTCGGGGCCATTCTCGTCGTCGATGACGCGGGCAAGATGCTCGGCATCTTCAGCGAACGCGATTTGCTCACCCGCGTGGCCGGCCTCTCCGATCATCCGCTCGATCAATCCGTGGGCCAATTCATGACGCCTCGGCCCACCGCCGTCCATCAACACGACACGCTCAACTACGTCCTGCACAAAATGGATGGCGGCGGGCACCGCCATGTCCCCGTGCTCGACGACGGCAGGCCGACGAGCGTCATCTCCGTCCGCGATATGTTGCGGCACATCCTGAAACTGTGCAAAGACCACGGCTAGCGCGTCGTCCAAACGAAATTTTCGGTTGAGGCGAGCCGCCGGGCTTGTCCCGGCGGGTTTATCCGGATAAACCCGCCGGCTCACGCCGAAAATTCAGAATGGACGACGCACCAGGGAATTCGTCGCAGCCCCTTCGCTTTAGCCGAAACGCAATTTCCACCGCCCAAGCCGCTGCACTGTCTCGGCCATCAGGGCGTCTTCTTCCGCTTCGTCCTTCGCGATGTACGTGACCG
>JBAXFO010000996.1:0-1983 GCA_037139885.1 Planctomycetota bacterium | reverse complement strand
TTCGATGAGAATGCGTCAAAGTATGTCGTCAATCCGGGTGCAGGCTGGGGTTGGCAGCAGGGTTCGATCATCTACGGGGTGATGCCGAAGGCGGAGTGGAAAGAACACTTCCAAGCACAAGATGTACATCGGGTCGCCCCGGAGCCGAATGGCCCCGAACTGACGGTGAAAGAGTGGGCGAAGGGGCTCCCCTTCGATGCGAACCCGGACCAGCGGTTGGGGATCTTGACGCAGCCGAGTTGGCTGGTTGCGCAGTCGGACAACTTCGACAACCACCCGATCCACCGGGGCCGCTGGATTCGCGAGAAACTGCTCGGCGGCGTCATTCCGGAGGTGCCAATTACCGTCAACGCGATGCTGCCGAAGGAACCACACCATGGAATGCGTGAACGGATGCGGGTGACCCGCGAACAGTACTGCTGGAACTGCCACCGTCTGATGGACCCGCTGGGATTGCCGTTCGAGCAATTTGACGGCTTCGGTCGGCACCGGACGAAGGAGATCGTCGTGGACAAGGAAAAGGACGACATCGTGGTTGCCAAGAATCCCAACCGCAAGATTCGGCCGATGACGGTCGTGCCGTTCGACACGACGGGCGCCATCACCGAAAGCGGCGATCCGAAATTGGACGGTCCCGTCAAGGGTCCGTTTGATTTGATTGAAAAGCTAGCCCAATCGGAACGGGTCGAGCAGGTATTCGTGCGGCACGTTTTCCGCTACTTCCTCGGCCGCAACGAAACGCTCGCGGACGGACCGACCTTGGTGGCCGCTCATAAAGCCTACCGCGACAGCAATGGCAGCATGAAGGCGCTCGTGGCGTCTTTGTTAACCTCTGAATCTTTCTTGTACCGAACGGTTCCCATCCTTGCAAAGGAATCCAAATGAGCATCTTCCCAAACCCTCTGAACATGGTTTCTCCCGACCAGCTCGACCGTCGTTCGGTCCTGAAGGGCATCACGCTCGGCGCGGGAGCCGTCGTGCTCCAGCCGTTCCTGAATGGGCTGGCGGCAGAAGCGTCAGGCCAGGCGCCGCCGAAGCGAGTCGTCTTTCTCTTCGAAAGCAACGGACTCAATCGTCGCCACATCCTTCCCCGAGGCATCGAAATTCCGCGCAACGGCCCCGACCGTTTGATCGATCGATCTCTTGCCGAGCTGGAACTGCCGGAGCCGATCGCGCCGCTCGCTCCTTTTAAAAACAGAATGGCGATCATGCTGGGCATTTCGTGCAAGAATGCCTTTCCGAACCACGGCGCGGCGTACGGCGCGCTCGGGTGCTACAACGCGCGGCACAGTCAAGCCAACGGGACGTTCGCGGACCCGATGGCCCAGACGGTCGATCATGCCTTGGCTGGGTCGCTATCTGGTATTATTCCCGTCGTCGGTCTGGGGGTTCATGCCAACTCCGGAACCGTCTTTGCCAACACAGTGTCGGTCAGCGCTCCCAAACGGCCCCTGCCCATCATCTGCCAGCCGGACATCGCGTTCCAGATGCTCTTCGGAAGCGTGGCGGAAGGGAACGCGGCACGAGTTCACAACGCCCGCAACCGTCTGTTGGACTGGTGCCGTTCCGACATCCGCAGGGTTCGCGCCGAGCTCCCGGCCATGGATCGCGAACAGCTCGACATCTATCTCGACACGTTCGAGCAAATGCGTGCGCGCCAGGATCGGGTCTATGCGATCCGAGACCAGGTGGGGGCCAACCGCCCCGCGATCGACCGGTTTGTCAGCCAGCGCCAGACCGACCGCTTCGAGGCGCAGTGCGCCCTGGCCGCCTCCGCGCTGGCGTCCCGCTTGACGAACGTGGTCGTCCTCGACGCGTCGTGCGGCCCGCATGCCTACAAGACGTGGACGGAACTCGGCATCACCGTCGACGGCCACCACATCGGCCACACGGCCGAGCCTCACGATGTCCACGACCGGTGGGCGGTGCCAATTCGCCGGTACCATGCCGAACGCGTAGCGGATCTGGCGCGCCGACTCGACG
>JBAXFO010000995.1:0-1987 GCA_037139885.1 Planctomycetota bacterium | reverse complement strand
ATCGGCGACTTTCTTCTCGGGTTGAGCCGCCGTCAGTCTCGGCTTCTCACGCCCGCCGGAAAACATGGCGACAAGAATCACGACCGTCAGCAGAACCGCCACGATGCCGCCCCCTGCGACCGCCCACACGAGAGGCGGACGCAGGAGCGAGGCGAACGCACGTACCGGTTTCGGGGGTGCGGTTTTGACGGGCTTGGCGGCCTTGAGTTTCTCAGCCGGAACAACGCTCGCGGGAGCTTTGCCGCCGATGACGAACGGCTTTTTGCATGCCGGGCAGGTCGCCTTCCGACCGAGAGAGCCCTCCGGAGCGTTGATCGATTTTCGGCAATTCGGACAGTGCACGACCGGCATGGATGGCGCTCGCGTTGGTGATTCGTTCCCGGCTCTGCGTCCGCAGAGCGCTGTCCTAACGCAACTGCGACCGCGAACGAATCGTGTGTTCGACGAAAACCCATCTCCAGATTACACTGATGGCGTCGAGAAATCAAAATCGGGAACGTAACCCCGCGCGGGCGGCGCGGCGAAACCCGGGGCGTGAAAGGAGCGGGACATGCGGCTGTGCAAGGTGAAATTGGCTTCCGGCGTCGTGCGCATCGGCGTGCAATTTCAGGACGAAATGATTCAACTCATGCCCGACACCGTCGGGCCCCTCAGCGCTATCCTGCATGCGGACAATCCGGTCCACGCCCTGCGCACGGCCGCCACGGCGGTGACGGTGAAAACCTCGGAGGTCACGTTCCTGTCCCCGCTCGATCAGCAAGAAGTGTGGGCGGCTGGCGTCACCTACAAACGCAGCCAGGAAGCCCGCGAACGCGAATCGGAAGGGGCCGCGGCGTTCTACGACAAAGTCTATACCGCTCCCCGGCCCGAGATCTTCTTCAAGGCGCCCGCCTGGCGCGTGAGTCCGCCGGAGGGGCCCGTGCACATTCGCCGCGACAGCCAATGGAACGTTCCCGAACCGGAGCTCGCGCTGGTGATTTCGCCGAAGCTCGAACTGGTCGGTTTTTCGATCGGCAACGACATGAGCTCACGCGATATCGAGGGCGAAAACCCGCTCTATTTGCCGCAAGCGAAGATGTACGACAACGCCTGCGCCATCGGACCGAGCATCACGCTGGCGGCGGCGATGCCGGAACCGGACCAAACGGCGATTCGGCTCACCATCGTCCGCGCGGGCAAGACCGTGTTCGAAGGGGCGACGAAGGTGTCGGCCATGAAGCGTTCGTTCGCGGAGTTGATCGATTGGCTGGGCAAAGAAATGGCGTTTCCGGACGGCGTCGTGCTGCTCACCGGCACCGGCGTCATCCCGCCGGACGATTTCAGCCTGGCGGTGGGGGATGTCGTCCACATCGACATTACGGGCATCGGGCGCTTGACGAACGTGGTGCAGCAGCGCAGCCCAGCCGTTCGCTAGGCGGCGACGCGGGCCGGTTGTGCGGCGGAGTCGATGTATTGCTGAATGACATCGATGGCGGGACCGTCGGCGCGGACCTGGCCGTGATCCATCCAGATGGCGCGCTGGCAGTTGCGTTTGAGATACTCGAGGTGATGGCCGACCATGATGACGATCTTGGCCCGTTCGAGGAACGAGCGCATGCGCAGCTCGGCCTTCTTCTGGAAGGCGATGTCGCCCGTGGCCAGGAACTCGTCGAGGAGCAAGATTTCCGGCTCCGTCGAGGTGGCGATGGCGAAGGCGAGGCGGGTCGCCATGCCGCTCGAATAGCAGCGGACGGGCAGGTCGAGAAAATCGCCGAGTTCGGTGAACTCCCCGATCTCCTTGAGCTTGGCCTTCACTTGCTTCGGCGAGGCGCCTTGTAAGTACGAACGAAAGCGGATGTTCTCCCAGCCGCTCGCTTCGGGTTCGAAGCCGAGCATGATGTCGAAAAGCGAACAGATCGATCCCCGCACATCGAGCGTGCCGCTGCGAATGGGATAGATGCCGGCGATGGTCCGCAAGAGCGTGCTCTTGCCGGCGCCGTTGTGTCCG
>JBAXFO010000994.1:0-1992 GCA_037139885.1 Planctomycetota bacterium | reverse complement strand
TCGTCTGCACCTCGAAACTCGGTGGTGTCTCCATTCGTACTCGCGGCGAGCCGCGCGAGTCGCCCGGCGGTCGGGTCCTGCATGTGTATCCGCCGAACTACGATGGTAAACGCGAGCAACCGGCGTTCTCACGCTTGCTGGAGGCCTATCAAGGAGCGTTTGTCGGCGATTGGAGCACGCTTGCGGAACGAAAAGTTCGACCGGGCGACGTGATCCTCGTCCATGCCGGGCTGTATCAAGCGAATCCGCTCTCATACGTCGATCCTATGGGTGTTCCGTTCGACGGTACCTATGTGCTGACCGCGAAAGGAACGGCGGATCAGCCGATCGTCATCAAAGCCGCCGGCGATGGCGAGGTCATCTTCGACGGCGGCGGGCTTACCCATACGCTCTTCAACGTCATGGCCGCCGACCATCACATCTTCGACGGTTTCACGTTTCGCAATGTCGACGTCGTGTTCCAGGCCGGATTGCGCGATGTGCTCGGGTGTTCCGGGCTGACGGTGCGGAACTGTCGTTTCGAAAACGTCGGGATGGGAATCAACACTCAGTTCAGTGGTTCGCGGAACTTCTACATTGCCGACAACGTGTTCCTCGGCCGTAAGGATCGGCACCGGCTGCGCGGATGGACTGCCGGAAAGATCGTCGACGCCCAGGGCAAGGAGAGTTGGATCGAGCCGAAGTACGGCGTCAATCTGCTGACGAGCTATTACGCCGTGCGGGTATACGGATCGGGCCATGTGATCGCCCATAATGCGATGGCCTATTTCCACGACGGCGTCGGAATCTGCACTCACGGTACTCCGGACCCGGACCCTGCGAACTGGGCCGTATCGATCGATATTTACAACAACGACATTCATCTATCGGCCGACGACTTTATCGAAGCCGACGGGGGCGTGCATAACATTCGGGTCTTCCGCAATCGAGGCGTCAATGCCGCCCATGCAGGACTGAGCGGCCAACCGATCTTCGGCGGTCCGGCCTACTATTACCGCAACGTGCTCTATCACATTCAAGCCGGCGTACCGTTTAAATTCTACGCCCGATGTGCCGGCGTGATTGCCTATCACAACACGGCGATTGCCGAGATGCGTGTAAACGACCCTTTCAGCAACGCCCATCTCCGCAACAACTTGTTTCTCGGAACGGATCAACCGGGTCGTCCGATTTTGTCGGTCGTGAACTCAACTGCTTACTCAACCAGCGATTTCAACGGCTATCGACCGAACAAGAAGACCGACGACAATTACCAGTGGGCTGCACCGCCGAAAGGCGAGTTGCGCAACGATGCGTTGACGATGGCCGAGCACGGGAGCAAGTTCCGCAACCTGGCCGAACTCGCCGCGGCGACGGGCCGGGAAGGTCATGGACTAGAAATCGATTATGACGTGTTCAAGCGACTCGACCCGCCCGACCTGGCCGACGACCCCTTGAAGATTTTCCATGCCGAAGACCTCGACTTCACGCTCCGCTCGGATGGCAAGGCCGTCGACGCGGGAATGCCGATCCCGACGATCAATGACGACTTTCAAGGGCAAGCTCCCGACCTCGGTGCCTTGGAACTCGGACTTCCCGAACCTGTTTACGGTCCGCGCCATCGCA
The DNA here is from genome assembly GCA_037139885.1 of Planctomycetota bacterium. GTDB lineage: Bacteria > Planctomycetota > Planctomycetia > Gemmatales > Gemmataceae > JAIEPT01. The sequence continues at coordinate 387 of JBAXFO010000994.1, read as the reverse complement.
AGTCCGATGCTGCTTTTTATCGTTAATTCCTGTTGAGAAGTATGATTTCGGAGTCGCCGACATGATCAAGCATCTTTTAGTTCTATCGACCTTCGCCCCCATCGTCTTACATGGAGCGTTGCTCTTGGCGGCACTCCCGAGCGACGAGCCCGGGGTCATTGCGTATTTGACGGCCAAAGAAGTCTCGATCACACGTGACGATGCGGGGCATGCCGGCCCGCCGCGCGTGAAGTCGACAAAGTAAGTTCTTGTAGCGCGCGTCAAGCCGCCGCCGTGTCTACGACTGCAGCTTGGCCGTCCTCGGCCGACAGTAAGCCGTTGGTGTGTCTTCGACGTCGACCAGCCGGAGTGATACCGTGAAAAGAAGAGAGTTCATCGTCCACAGCT
>JBAXFO010000993.1:0-1992 GCA_037139885.1 Planctomycetota bacterium | reverse complement strand
GGTAGGCTTTTTCTGCGAACGCGAGCAGCGCGTCGAGTTGCTTCGGGATCGCGGCGTCCTCTTCCTTGAGGAAGTCGTCAGCGTCCTTCTTGAATTTCGGTTTGCGGTCGATGAAGAACTGCTGAAACGTCTTGGGCGTGTCTTGGGTCGTGAAGCCCATAAATTGCGGGAGATAGTCGTACTCGGCCACCGGCTGGCGGCTGATCAGCCGTTGCTCGGCCCACACCCGGTCAAGTTGCCGGATTTCCTCGGGGGTGAGCAACAGCCGTTCGAGGGGCTCGTCCTCGCGGTGGAACATTTTGATCGTCACCACTTCGTCGGACGGCACCACCTCCGGAAAACAGAGGAACAGCGGAAACACACGGCGGAATTCGTCGTGATCCGTGAGCATTTGTTTGTACGCCGGCGCTTCGGCCGTCGCCAAGAGCGGGCCGTCCCAGCGCGTCTTTGCGTCTGGTGGAGTTTCCGCGACACGCACGCGCAGGAACCGCGAACCGGCCGTCTTGTCGATCTTCGCATCGACCACGAACTCGCGACCGACCAACAAAGCTGCCGGCAAGCGGATCTCGACGACCTTGTCGCTCGGTTCGATCAGGCTATCGCCGTCTGGCTTGGCGAATCGCTGCTTCTGCACACCAAATCCTGCCCCCTTGACTGCCGACTTCGCGACGTTCGTCAGATCGATGCCCGCAAAAAGCGGACTTTCCTGCGTGACCAGGCGGTCGTAGTCCGTGCGATCGATGTCCTTTTCGGCCGGTCGAGACCCAGCGAGAACCTTTTCGACATCCTTGGCGAGTTGCTCGGCCTCAGCTCGTCGTTTGGGATCGGCGGCGGCCACACGCCAACGACCGAGTGTCGAGTTCCCGGCCACGATCGAAGTCGGCGTCTTGGCGACATTCGCCGCCGTTCTGGCGGGACCGCGAGCGAAACTCCACGTGTCTGCATTCCCGTGGGTGTCGGCATGTGGATTCCCAGCTTGAATCTCGTGCGCCACATCCTTGTTCAGATCCCAAACGCGTTTCGGATCCGACTCTTCGGTGATCGTCAGGCCGACTTCGGTCATGTCGCAGATGTGATTGGCGTCGCGCGGATCGACAGCCAGCACGACCAGGTCGCCCTTCTCGACCGTGATCGACTTCGCAGGGACTTGCGCCTCTTTGCCGAGTTCGAGCGTTCCGTCGCCGAGCAACGTGGGTCGATTGCCGCGACGATGCTCGAGCTGCCACGCGACGCCGTTTCCGCACGCCGGATGAGCATGTGCCACACGGGCCGCGACACTCACCTTGCCGGCGACCGGACTCTTCCAAACAACCGCGACGAACTCCTTCGGAGTTGGATGAACGGCCACCGTGCGCCCCGGAACTCTTGCCGGGATCTCGAGTGTTTTCTCGGACGAATTCGCCAGCACGACGGGAAGTTCTTCGCCTTTCTGGGTCCAACCGCTGATCGCATTTTGATGGCTTGGCGGAGTCTTGACGTCCAGCAGCGTCAATGCAGCGCCCACGGATGACGGTTCTTTCGTCGAGATCTGAGGTACAACGGCCAAGACCTTCACCCATTGCTTGAGAAGCGCCGCGTTCAGGCCATGCTTGCCTGCGACTTCGTCCGGCGAAGCGTTCGCTGCGTGGGCCAATTCAGCCACGGCGGTGAGATACTTCGCGGTCGCGGCGAACGCGGATGGGAGATCGACTTCGTATGCCGTGCCGAAGTCGGCATAATCGCGAAGCAGCAGCGTCGGCTTGCCCTTCGCTTCGAATCGCGGCCGGCCCCAGACGATCGGCCCCGCCGTTCCCGACTCGCGCGCGGCCAGGTAAATCATCACCTCGCTCTGTCCCGGCGTGGGTTTAATCGCCAATCGCACTGGCGCGGAATCCGTCGGGGGCGGATCGAACGCGACTTGACGGGCGGAGCTTTCTGCGAACGATGTTCCTTGTTCGGGCGCCTGTCCCCAGCTTCCCCGTATGTAGTTTCCGACCTTCGCCTCCCGCCACA
>JBAXFO010000992.1:0-1993 GCA_037139885.1 Planctomycetota bacterium | reverse complement strand
GTAGAGCGCCGCATCACCGGGCCCGCGACTGGGGGCATCGGCAAAGCCGCTTCGCTGGGGCGACTGCGTGATGCCGACAAAGAAGATGGCTGCCGCCAAAAAGAGGGCCAGCGTCCAGCGCGCTTCCAGGCGCGAGCTACTGGTCAGGCTGGGTTGTGGCAGAGCGCGGTCCATTCGGCGGCACGGCAAAGTCCGAGGGCGCCGAGAACTCCGAGTTCCAGGGCGTCCTTAAACTTAGCTTGCCGGCAGCGTCTTGGAGAGGAATCGTTACAGTCGATTCGACTGATTTGAAAGGGGCAGCCCGAATAGGCCTAATGCCCCGTCGGCTCTTTATCCACGTGGTCAAAGAACGTCACTGCAAAAAGCACCAACACTACGGCCGAAGCCGCCGCCGGAACGAGCCAGAAGTCGTGCCAATTCACTTTGCCATCGAGCTTGTAATAGTCGCCCGTAAAACCGGCGAGATAAGTGCCGATGAAGCCGCCAAATCCGAGCGTGACCAAGGTGATGAAGCCTTGCGCCGAAGCTCGGATCGACTCGGGGGCCTTCTTGTCCACGTAGATGTAGCCGGTGACAAAAAAGAAGTCGTAACAAATGCCATGCAGGGCAATGCCGATATAAAGCATCCACATGCCGTCGGTGGCATTGCCAAAGCTGAATAGCACGTATCGAATGGCCCAGGCGAGCATGCCGACGATCAGCATATACTTCACGCCCAGTCGCACGAAGAAGATCGGCATCACAAGCATAAAGAAGATTTCGGACATCTGTCCGATCGTCATTTTTCCGGCGGCATTGGTCACGCCAATATCGTTGAGAAACTGGTTGGTGAAGGCGTAATAGAACTGCAGCGGAATGCAGACCAAAAACGAACCTATGACGAACACCGCGAACGGCCACTGCTTCATCAGGCTCAGGGCGTCAAAGCCCAAGACCTCGCGAATCGTTACTTTGCGTCCCTTGTTGGGTGGCGGCGTGTTGGGAAGGGACAAGCAGTAGAGCCCCAGCACGGCCGACGACACGGCCGCCAGTTGCAACGCGGTGTTCACGTTTTCCCACTGCAAGTAACCGACCGCCAATCCGGCGGCGATCCATCCGATCGTTCCTAGCACACGAATGCCCGGGAATTGCTTCTCAGGACTGGTCATCACGCTAAAAGCCAGCGAGTTGGTGAGCGCCAACGTCGGCATATAGCAAATGAAATATAGCAACATTAACGGGTAGAATGCCGAGAACTCAGTGACCCGCGAAACCAGGAACAGCAGCACGGCCCCCAGCAGATGCAACACCGTGAGAATGTGCTGTGTGGCGAAGAACCGGTCGGCGATCATCCCCACGAAAAACGGCGCGATGATCGCTCCCAAGGCCGACGTGCCATAGGCCAACCCAATCCGCTGACCCGAGAAACCGAGCCCACCCAAATACGTTCCCAGCGTCACGAAGAACGCCCCCCAGGTGAAATACTGGAGGAACATCATGATCGACAGTTTGGCGCGAACTCCCAGGTCGAGCGGGGCGATACCGACTTCCGCGGCCCGAGTTCCAATTTGGCCGGCGGGCGTGTCGGATTTGCTGGGGGGATTCGCCATGCGTGTTAGCTCCAAGGCAGGGAATGAATGGTGCAGTCTGGGAGACGGTCCGAGGTTTTCTTAAATCGTGCGCCCCACGATCGCTTTTGAGCGGGGCTGCAAGCTCGCCATTCTAGTGACCTTCGCCACGTGGTGAAAGCACCCCGGTTCTGGCCCGTTAGCCTGGCCCGATTGGCTAAAGAATGCGATCCATTGAGGGCGACCTGGTGCGGCGATCAAGCGTTAATTCGTCGCGATTGCGTCGCCACGAAACTTGAGCGTCGCCACGACGCCGAGCACCACGAAGGCCAGCAGCACCACAAGCTGCGTGACGGCGAAGGGGGGCTCGGACTGCGTGGGCGCGAGGTCGTGCAAGGCCGGCACCTTTAGAAACGTCTGAATGATCAGCACGAAGACGTTCAGAT
>JBAXFO010000991.1:0-1997 GCA_037139885.1 Planctomycetota bacterium | reverse complement strand
AACGGGCCGGGCGAAATCGTGCATCGTCATGTGCTTCCTCGGCGGCCCCGCCCAGCATGAAACCTGGGATCCCAAACCCGACGCCCCGGCCGAAGTTCGCGGCGATTTGCGGCCGATTCAAACGAACGTCCCCGGCATTCATGTCGGCGAATTGATGCCGTTGACAGCTCGCCACCTCGACAAGATCGCCGTCTTGCGGGCGATGTCGACGAACGACAGCTCGCATTCGTCCAGCGGCTACTACATGACCACCGGGTATCCGCATCAACCCGTCGGCGCCGAGAACGCCCGGGTCGGCAAGCCGAACGATTGGCCGAGCCTGGGAGCGCTGATCAAACGCGTCGTCCCCGATCGCGGCGGCCTGTCCTCCGCGGTCACGTTGCCGGAACAATCCGCCAATGACGGCAACCTCACCTGGCCCGGCCAAGACGCCGGCTTCCTCGGACAAACCTCCGATCCCTGGCTGCTCAATTGTGATCCCAATGCACCGACGTTTCAGGTCGACGGCTTGTCGCTTCCGAGCGATGTCTCGAGCGACCGCTTCGGTTCCCGGCGTTCGCTCCTGAGCCGAGTCAATGAGCAACTGGACGCGGTCGGCCAGGCCAGCAATCTCGGCGTGTTCCAGGGCCAACAGCAGCAGGCGATCGATCTCATCGCCGGAGCTCGGGCCCGGCGTGCGTTCGATTTGCAAGACGAAGCCCCAAGTCTGCGCGATCGGTATGGCCGCACGAAATTCGGCCAAAGCTTACTCCTCGCGCGGCGTCTGGTCGAAGCGGACGTGTCGCTCGTGCGTGTGAATTGGTCGCGCATCCCCGGCGCCCTCAACAACGGCCACTGGGACACCCATAGTCAAAACACCAACGGCCTCAAACAGCTCATGCCGATCATGGACGCCGCCTATTCGACGCTGCTCGAAGATTTATCGCAGCGTGGCCTGCTCGACGAAACGCTGGTGGTCTGGATGGCGGAATTTGGCCGTACGCCGCGGATCAACGCCGCCGCCGGCCGCGACCACTGGGGCCCGGTCTTCTCGATCGGTCTCGCAGGAGGCGGCATTCGCGGCGGCATGGTGCATGGCTCCTCCGACAGCATCGCCAGCTTGCCGCGCGACGGCCGAGTGATGCCTCAAGATTTGTTGGCGACCATTTTCCACTGCCTCGGCATCGCTCCCGACGCCGAATACCGCGACGCCCAGGGCCGCCCGCTGCCGTTATGCCGCGGTGACGTGGTGCGGCAGATCTTACGCGGCTGACACCGACGATGTCGTTTCCCGGGACGACGCCAAGAATTCGATTTTGAAGCGCCATTCGAGGCCGAGTGAAGGACGTTGCGCGCCAAATGGGTCGTGGCGCCTTGGGAATTGTCCGCGCTGGACTAGCGCCCCCTTCAGACGTGTGCTACAGTCTCGATGATTGATCGGAAGACGCGGAAAAATCCCGAGTTCGCGTGCTCCAAGTTGAACGAGTTCAAATCCAGGAGAAATCATGCCGACCGCATTAATGAACGAAAAGTGGTGGGTGGCCAACAAGGCGAAGACGCTCTCCGATACGGGCGATACCGTCAAGACGGCTCTGATCACCTGGGACAAGATCAAGATCACGGGCTCCTCGCAAAACATTAAGTGGGACGGCGTAAACCAGGCGCTGGCCAATCTGAAGGCAAAGGCCGAGGCCCTGAAGAAGAAGGCGAACTCCGTCATCCACAAAGACACGATCGGCTACCTGGATCTCTACGTCAAAAACAGCAGCGCCTTTATCGCCAAGCTGACGGCCGCGGACGGCAAGGATCTGCTTACGGCCTGCAAGGCAGCCAACATCTCCTCGCCGATGATCGCAGCCATCAAGAAGATCTACCCGCAGTTCGGCGAGGTGCTCGAAGAGAATGTCAAATTCCTGAACACGATGAAGGGCGGCAAGGGCTCGCAATGGGTCTTCGACACATTCGTCAAGCCCGGCAGCAAGATGCAAGCGAATCTGCCCGCGACCATGCAAAAAGAT
>JBAXFO010000990.1:0-1997 GCA_037139885.1 Planctomycetota bacterium | reverse complement strand
TCACCGAAGCCGGCCGACTCATCGACGATCTGAAAGACCTCAAAACGCGGAACACCGTCAGCGCCGCCGTCGACATCGATTTCGCGAACACGGGGCGCAAGAGCACGAAACTGGTCGTCGCCAAAGACCTCGGCAAGACGCTCGGCAACAAGCCGTTGTTCGCTGACGTGAGCTTCATCCTCTCCCCCGGCACGAAGCTCGGCCTGCTCGGCTCCAACGGCAGCGGCAAGTCGACGCTGCTCAAAGTCCTCACCGGCGAAGTGATCCCCGACCATGGCAGCATCGCTCGCGCGGATACTGTGCGCGTCGTCACCTTCGATCAAGACCGCAAACAGCTCGACCGCTCGGCCACGCTGCGTCGGGCTTTGTCGCCCAATTCCGAAACCGTGCAATATCGCGATCGCTCCTATCACATCACCGCCTGGGCCAAGCGGTTTCTGTTTAGCGCCGAACAGCTCGATCTCCCCGTCGGCGATTTGAGCGGCGGCGAGCAAGCCCGCATCCTCATCGCTCGCCTGATGATCCAGCCCGCCGACGTTCTCCTGCTCGATGAACCGACCAACGATCTCGACATTCCCTCCCTGGAAGTGCTCGAAGAAAGCCTGGCCGAGTTCCCCGGCGCTCTGGTGTTGGTGACGCACGATCGCTCGATGCTCGATCGCCTGTGCACCGAGATCGTCGGCCTCGACGGTCAGGGCAACGCCCGCATTTTCGCCGATTACTCGCAGTGGACAGCGGCCCAGCGCGAATCCCGCGCCAAGCCCGTCGCCGACAAAGCCACGAAGCAATCCCGCGAGCGCACGGTGAAGCTGACGTATAAGGAACAACGCGAATACGCCGAGATGGAAGCCCGCATCCTCGTCGCCGAAGAAGCGGTGACGACATGCGAGCGCGAAGTCGCCGCCGCCGGCTCGGACCATGTGCGTCTGCAGAAAAGCTGCCACGACCTCGAAGAAGCTCACCAAACCGTCGCCAAACTCTACGAACGCTGGCAGGAACTCGAGGCCAAAGGAAAGCCGCAGGGATAGGTGACGCTTCGTGGGGCGATTCGTCTCAGAAATTAAACGCCGCCCGGACGCCGATGCCGTTGATCCAGCTCTGGGCCATGTTTTGCGGGCCTTCCCGGCTCTCGAGAATGTAGTTGAATTGGATCGTCATGTTGGGGTTCAGATACCAGTTGACGCCGGCGGTCCAGTCGTAAAGCTGGCCGCCGCGTATGGCTTGGCAGTTCAAATTTACATAGCTGAAACGAGCGCCGATCTGCCAGGCGCCGCCGCCGCGATTGTCGTCCCCCTTCTTGCAGTGAAAATTCGCGTTCGGAACGACTCGGCCGAAGACGCCGTCGTTGCGGACATACGCTCGACTTTCGCCGGTGAGAAAGTAGAGCGCTTCGACGTAGCCGCCGTGAAAGAAGACGGTTCCCTGACTTTGGCCGTTGGGGGCGACCGCGTCGGTCAGCCACTGGCCGGCATACTCGGCCTGAAACGTCCACGAGCCGAGAACCATCGCCCACTCCGGCGCGAGCACGAACAGCCGGCTTGAAGGGACTTGTCCCGTGTCGACGAGGACCGGCACCGCGAAGCCCGGACCATTGCGAAGCTCCGGTCGGGCTCGCGCACGCCGTACGTTTTCGACGTTTTCCGCGCCCCAGAATCCCAACCCCAGATGAACGAGTCGCCGGCCATCGTCGTCGTCGATGGGCAGACCCGTCGCGCGGCTCCCGACGGCGTACTTGTTCAGAGCGACGCCAAACGAGTTCGTCGCCGGCCGATAGACGCCGGCCACCCAGGTCGCCCGTTCCGACTCGGCGACATGCCGGGAACTGACGCCCAACGCATAACCGTTGTCGAACGGCGAATAGAATGCGTCGTTGACGTCGGGCCGCTCCATGAACGGCAACCAGCCTTGGTTCGTGTTGTTCGACATGCCGATCGGTTTCGTCTGGTTGCCGACGCGCACGGTTCCGAGATAGGGAACGTCACGCATTTGCATCCAGA
>JBAXFO010000989.1:0-1997 GCA_037139885.1 Planctomycetota bacterium | reverse complement strand
TCCTGGCCGAACTCGAAAATCGCATCAACCAGCGTTGACCTTCAACTGCCGCAGCGCCTATCCGCGGGTTCAAGCATCCGGCTGCTCGGAGCAACCAGGATGCTGGGTCTCGCGCGAGAGGCTTCGGCCGTCTTGTAGAATAACGGCCGATCCGATTGCTTCCCTGACGGATGACGATTCGCGTGGTCGCGCACATTATTCTCAGTCTTGTCGTCGGCGGGATCTTCATCGCGTGTTGTTCCTTGGCGGCGGAAATGTTGGGTGCGGAGGTCGGTGGCGTGATTGCCGGCCTGCCGTCCACGGTCGTCGTCACGCTTTGTTTCGTTGCTTTGACTCAATCGCCCGCGCGGGCCGTCGAGGAGACGACCTTCATTCCTGCCGCCCTTGGGCTGAACTGCCTGTTCTTCGCCACGTTCGCGCTGTGCGCGTCCTGGGGCGTTGCCTTCGCGTTGGCGAGCGCCCTTGCGATCTGGCTGCTCCTGGCAGTTTTCGCCGTCTTGTTCGTTCCTAAGGATCTGGCCGCCTCACTTTCGATTCTGGCCTGTTGCTTTCTCGGCGCGTCGCTCCTGCTGAACGCTGTCGTTCATCCCGAAGTCGCGGCGAATGGGCGTTTCCGTTTGAGCGTCATGCAGGTACTCATCCGAGCGGCGTTCGGCGGATTGGTCGTCGGTTTGGGAGTTTGGTTGAGCCATACGGGCGGATCGTTGCTCGGCGGAGTCGCTGCCGTTTTTCCCGCGGCCGGAGTTTCGACTCTGGCGATCACGTCGTGGTCGCGCGGCGTTCGTTTTGCGGCGAGTTTGACGGAACCGATGATGGTCAGCGGGGCGTGCACGATCTTGGTCTACGCTCTTGCCGTGCGATATAGTTACCTTTCGATCGGCGTCGTCGGGGGGACCACGGCCGCGATCGTCGCATCCGGGGGTTGCGCCTATGTGCTCTACAAGTGGCGGCGTCGACGACGAGAATCGGCACGCTAACGCGGGAGTTTCCGCCTCCGGCCGGCCCGCGCATTCGCTCGTCGACAGCCACGTCCATCTCGTCGATTTTTTGCAAGACTCTGACGGCGTTCATGCTCTTCTCGAACAGATGGACGACGCGAACATCGCTCGCGCGGTGGTCTTCGGCTTGCCCGTCGTCAAGAAATGGAACGCGTTTGAACCCCGCGAGCCTCGCTATTACCTCGACGACAACGCGAAATGCTATTACTACTCGTACACGGATCAACTCGTCATCGCCGCCTACGAATCCTTGGCTCCCGAACAACGAGCCCGAGTGGCCCCGTTGATCTGCGGTTTCAACCCGACCGACATGCACGGCATTCGTCACGTCGAGCGGATGTTTCGCGAATCACCCCACTGGCGAGGCGTCGGCGAAGTCCTCCTGCGTCACGACGACCTGACGAATCTGACGCTCGATGAAACCGCTCGCGCCAATCACCCGGCGATGAGGCCCATCTACGAATTCTGCGAGTTGCACCAACTGCCCATCGTGCTGCATCAAAACAGCAGTTCCGTCGGCTGCGATCGCGACTACGTCTATTTGCACGAACTGGAAGAAGTTCTGGGCCGGCACGACAAACTCACGGTCGTCTGGGCGCATTGCGGCCTGTCGCGTCGCGTTCGTCACGACAACTATCACGAGATGATCGAACGCATGCTAAACGCCTATCCGCGGCTCCACGTCGATGTCTCCTGGGTCGGTTACGACGACGTGATGTGTCTCGGCGGTTCGATTCGCTCCGAATGGCTCGGCGTCATCGAACGCTTCGCCGACCGCGTCTTGCTCGGGTCCGATCTCGTCGGCCATTTCGCGGCGCTCGGCCCGACCATGCGCCGTTTTGATGACCTTCTCGCTGGCCTGACGGAAGCGGCGCGGCCCAAAGTGGCCCGCAGCAATGCCGAGCGCCTCTTCTTCGAGCCCGCGCGGACGTAAGACGCCTAGGCGATGAATGGCGCGATGCCGCGGCTCGTGCGGCCGGCGCGGTGCGTCAGTTGCGG
>JBAXFO010000988.1:0-1998 GCA_037139885.1 Planctomycetota bacterium | reverse complement strand
CTCACGCCGAAGATTTAGCCTGGACGACGCACTCGATCACCTTGGCCGATTCGGCCAAGGTGATCGAGCCGCGACGCCCCCATGTGCAAGTTTTCGTGAACGACTTTCGCGACTCGATCTGTCTACCGAAAATACTCCACCGCATTGCGAAACAACCGCAACCCTTCCCCTTCGCTCGCCAACCCGAGCCGAGTCCATTGCGGGTGCTGCGTCGGCAGGATGTGGCGTTCCGGATGCGGCATCAGTCCCAGCACGCGGCCGGTGGCGTCGCAAACGCCGGCCACATCGCCTTGCGAACCGTTCGGATTCACCGGAAAGGTTCCCGGCTTCCCGCCGGCGTCGACATAGCGCAGCACGATTTGACCGGCTTGTTCGAGCCCTTTCAGCATCCATTCCTTGCGGACGATGAAGTTCCCTTCCCCATGCGCGATCGGCAGATGAAGTTGGCTTATGCCCTTCAAGAAAACGCATTTGCCCGGAGTCGCTTTGAGGTGGATCCAACGATCTTCGAAGCGGCCGTGGGTGTTGTGCGCGAGCGTGGCGATCGGCCCTTCTTCGTCGGGGGGCACGAGCAGGCCCGCTTTCAAGATGGCCTGGAAACCGTTGCAGATGCCGAGGATGAGCTTTTCCTTGTCGCGGAACTGCCGCAACTGGTCGCCGAGAAAGACGCTGAGCTGGTTGGCGAGAATCTTGCCGGCCGCCACATCGTCGCCGTACGTAAAGCCGCCGGGCACGACGAGGATCTGATACTGCGTCAAGAGATTGGGCGCGTCCCGCAGGCGGTTGATGTGCAGCCGCTCGGCGACCGCACCGGCCTTCTCGAAAGCGAACTGCGCCTCGGCATCGCAGTTCGCTCCAGGCGCCCTCAAGATCAAAACGCGCGGCGTCGCCATGACAATCTCCTTTGCGGAAATTCTATGGGCGGCGCTATGAATGAGCCGAGTTTTTCGTGGCCTGCAGCCGCGCGCCCGTTCGCATCGACCGAATCGCCGGCTCGGCGCGACGACTTCGAACGCCGCCTCCGCAAGTCGGCGCGCGACCTTCCTCGAACGATGCAAGTTAAATGAAGAATGACAATTATGCTTGTCTCGCCCGCGCAGCGCGCGTACGATGGCTCCGGTGAAGTCTGTCCTGTCTGATGAATCGAATCCCTCGCTGCTGCGTCGAGATATTGCGTTGACCGTTTTCGCCGAAGTCTCTTGTCGACTTCCGAAGTCGTCTGTTTCGCTCGATCCGAATCCGGATTCGATCGGTTGGCTGGTTGGACCTCGCGTGTTTTGACGGCCAAATGTGTTGGCCACGCTTCCATGGTTTCTATTGGAGTACTGGTATGAAGAGTCTTATCGCAGGATGTGTCGCCCTTGCTCTCGGCGCCGCGCTGGTGTTGTCAGCTCAGGCCGAAGAGCTCAAGTCGGGCCCGGAAACGAAGATTGCTGGCCCCTTCAACGTGACGGCGATCACGGGCGCCAAAGCAGGCGATACGTTTTGCTACGTTTGCAAGTTCAACGGCGAGAAGCGTCCGGCCGTGGTGTTGATCTTCAGCCAGAAGGCGGACGACAACATCGCCAAGCTCGTCAAGGCCGTCGACGGCATCCAGAAGAACAACGAGAAGCTCGGCACGGTGCTCGTCGGCATCGGCGGCGTGCAATCGTCCGATCTGGAAAAGCTGCAATCGACCCACAAGCTGACCACGGCTCTGACCGTGGCCGAAGACAAGGATGGCCCGCCGGCTTACAAGCTCAACAAGGATGCCGCCGTGACGGTTCTCGTTTACGCCAAGGGGGGCGCCATCGCCCGTAACTTCGCGTTCGCGGACACCGCCGCCGCAGCCGCCAAGGCGACCGAAATCGCCGAAGCCGCCAAGGATGTCCTCAAGTAAATTCGTCCGTGAAAAGAACATTTCGTTGTCGGGCCGGCGCCTCTCGCGCCGGCCCGATTGCCGTTCTGGCAGACGTCCGCCGCGCCTTTCGGAGTCTCCATGATGCGCGTCCTTTCGCT
>JBAXFO010000987.1:0-2001 GCA_037139885.1 Planctomycetota bacterium | reverse complement strand
TTTAGCCTGGACGATGCACTAGGGCGAACGCCGCTACGACCTCTATGACGAGCGGGGGCGAAAGCCTTCCGAGGAACGCAGGCATCGCGAAAATCGCTCGGTTTTCACGATGGCGGCCCTGGAAGACTTCTATGCCCCCCGCTCGTCAAGCGTTTCCCTCGCTCCGAGGCGCCGAAGACCTTCGCGGCGATCGCCAAGAGTTTGCATGTTGCCGAGCACGTCGCTGCCATAAAGTAGTTGTGTCTTCTCTAAACTCTCCAGGTGATCCAACATGGCATTGGCGGGCCGAAAAATCGCACTGGCGGAAGGTCGACAACTCGAGGATCTCGCGTCGCTCCTGGAAAAGGAGGGAGCGGAACCTCAACGTTACCCCATGCTCAGCATCCTCGATCCCGTCGACGACGCCCCCGCCCTCGCCTGGCTCGACGAACTGATCGCCGATCAATTCCAGTGGGTTGTGCTGTTCACGGGCGAAGGCGTGCGCCGCTTGCTCACCTGCGCCGACCGTCATGGACGCAAGGACGCCGTCGTCGCCGCGCTCGCACGCGTGAAGTCGATCACGCGCGGCCCCAAGCCGGTCCGGGCTTTGAATGAGGTGCAATTGAAACCGACGCGCGTCGCGACGATCCCCACCACGGAGGGCGTGATCGCCTCGCTGCAAGCGGAAGACTTCACGGGCAAGACGGTCGGCGTCCAACTCTATCGCGAAGATAACCCGGCCTTTCAAGATTTCCTCACGAAGAAGCAGGCCACGATTCGCGCCGTGTTGCCCTATATTTACGCCCCGGCAAGCGACACCGAACGCGTGCTCGATCTCATCGCCCGGCTCGACCGAAACGAGTTCGATGCGATCGTGTTCACGAGCGCGCCGCAGGTCGAGCGACTCTTCGATGTCGCCACGGAGCGGCAGACCGAATCGGTCGTGCGGCGCGGCCTCAGTAAAACGAAGGTCGCCGCGGTCGGGCCCGTGGTCGCCGAAGCGTTGCGGTCTCGGCGTGTGCGCGTCGATGTCTGCCCGGAACAAGGCTGGGTGATGAAGAACCTGGTCCAGCAGATCAAGAAAGTGTTCGAAGCTCCGTCGGAGAATTGAGTCATGCCGCTGCGGCGGGTCGATTCGCGGTCGGCAAGCGTGACCGCGTTGGGGATCTTGGTGCCGCCCGGGACGCGGACGATCGTGGTCGTTCGCCCGCGCGGCATGGTCTGGGACCTCCTGCCTGTCCGCTGGGATGGCGCCCCCACTTCGCCCCCCGCATTCGTCTCCTTCGGCCGCGAAGAAGCCGCTCAGATCGCCCGCCGGCTCGGTAAGTCTCTCGAAGATCGCGATCGCGATGGACTCTGCCCGCTCGAAACATTGGGCCGGGAAACGTCGTTTCAGGTCTGGCTGCGCGACGTCGATTTCAACTGGCTGCTCTGCCAGCGCGTGCCCGGCGAAGCCTATCGGCCGCTCGTTTTCGCGACGCTTCCCGAAGCGCAAGCCGCGGCTGGCCTGCTGGCTCCGCTGCTCACTCCTGGACCGCAACGCATTCAAGACTACTACTTCAATACGCAGAGCTTTTCCTGACGAGACGCCCGTCCTTGGCGTGCTCGATGACCTCATCGAGGAGATGGAGGCTCGCTATACGCGGATGGCAGACGTGGACGATCTGACAGGGCTCGTGCGCCGCGACGGCCGGCCGATTCCCCGGATCGTGTGCGTCTGCGACGAGTATGCCGACCTCGTGGCCGGATCGGGCATGAAGAAGGAGATCGAGGGCCGCATCGCGCGGCTGGGCTCGAAGGCCCGAGCCGCGGGAATCCACCTAATTCTGGCCACGCAGACCCCGCGCCGCGACATCATCAGCGGGGCCATCAAGGCGAACCTCCCGACGTGCGTGGCCCTGCGGGTGGCGTCCGCCGTGGAGGCGAGGATCCTCGAAGCCCCCGGGGCGGAACTGCTCCTCGGCAATGGCGACCTCTTGTTCAAGTCGATCGGCCCGCCCACGAGACTCCAGGGCATCTATC
>JBAXFO010000986.1:0-2003 GCA_037139885.1 Planctomycetota bacterium | reverse complement strand
GGCAAGAGCTTTTTCATGAGCACGACGCGGGTCTGTTGTCCTCAAGCTTGGCCCTCGCGAGTTGAGGGGCTTCGTCTGCCCATAAAAAAAGCCGCCGAACCTTCGCAGAGAGGGTTCGGCGGCTTTCTTCACAAGCGCGATCGTCGGCGTTTACGTCGTTTTTTTCTTCGTCGGCGGCGCTTTGAGCGCAGGGCCGGCGGTGATCTTCACATTCACGGCGAAGTCCGAAACCGGATCGATTTTCCCTTCCGCGGTATCGCCGACATGCGGCGCCTCTTCCACGCCCTTTTTGAATCCGACATACTCGAAGACCGTCTTTTCGTTGATGCGGACGTTGCGGAGCTGAATGCGTCTGCCGAGCAACCCTTTCACATAAAGCGAATCGAGTTTCTTGGTGCGTTCGTCGAGATTCACGTCGGTGATCTTGCCCGAGAACGCCGAAGTGTCGGGGGGAGTCTTCTTCTTGACCTCTTGCGCATCGACCGTAAGCAGGCACATGCCCAGAGCGAACAACCCGAAAACCGGAACAATGCGAATCATGGCGACCTCGGGAAAAGAGGAGGAGTTGAAGCGATTTCGATCTTAATCGGCTCCCTCCCGCGCTTCAAGAGAGGATTTGAGGATTGAGGATGGAACAATGAAGTTGACGGGAGGCCCGCTATTTCTTGTACCGATACGCGATGCGGCTGCGGATGTTGGCGAAGACGACCACGTTGTTGAGCGGGTCGTAGGCGCATTCCAGGCAACCGTCGTGATGGGCCCGGCGTAATCCATCTTCGTCCAGGCGTTCTTCGCGAGATCGTACGCCCAGGTGTCGTCCCAATAGGGATCGACTTCCTTGCCCTCTTTGAGGCCCCCAGCAGCGGAAGGCGAGGGAGTCGAACCCTCACCGCCTTGCGGCGGTCCGCCTTAGCAGAGCGGCCCGGCAACCCGATATCCGGCTACCTTCCGAATTCTGTCCACCATCCAAAAATGCGTCGGGGAGGAATCGAACCTCCACAGCGTTTGCGGGTGGTTTACAACCACTTGGGCTCGCCAATGCCCAGCCGACACCTTTTGACCCTGACAGGATGCAAACCCACGATCCGCGCTTGAGGGTTCCAGCGGAAGGGGAGGGAGTCGAACCCCCAAGGCTTACGCTCGTCCGGGTTCGGGCCGGATGCCGTCGCCAATCGGCTTGCCCTTCCGATCTTGAATCGGGACCAAAACGCCAACAGGCCAGGCGATCCGCGATCGCCTGGCCTGCATGAACCTTGCACGCATGAACCTCAAGGCGACGGATCGCACACGGCCGAACTCGAACTTCGATAACGGGTCATCGGCGTTTCCTTGGGGGGCGATTCGGGTGTTGCGTCGTTCCGAATGATGGACGTGTTTCGGTCCGCGAAGGTTCGCTCAATGCCCGAGGTTTTTTTGCCCTTCTGCAAAGGAAGAAACGCTGGACCAGGAATGTGGGACAAGACCGGGCGCCGTAAAGTTTTCTGGGGCAGAGCCAACCTGATCCGCATCGAAATCGCCCGACAGGATGCGGGTAACCCAAGCCGGTCCCTTGGGGACCGTCGATTTGTGTCGGCCCCAGATTCTTCGGCCCCCAAGGGGCCGGCTTGGGTTATGCACGACGGAATTCGATTTCCGTTTTGGAGCGGCGCTTTGCCCTCAGAAATTCCGGTTGCACCCACGAGACTCAGCGGCATCGTCGAATTACGGCGCTCCCGTCGTCCCTCGATAAAATGGTCGTGGCGCCGCCGCCCGACATCCGACCATCCCAGGAAACCGCCTACGATGAAGAACCCCTTGCCCCGCACCCTCGCTCAATGGCGGAACGAAATCCAGCGGGCGATCGCTGAAGCCAACGAGACCGCGCCGTTGGCGTCGCTCGTCGGCGCTGAGGTCGCGCCGGCCAACAAGTTTCAATTGGCCCCCATCATGTGCCTCAAATTTCGTGGCCGCAAGTTGGAAGGCCGCGAGGCCGACCGAGTCATCAAAGTCGCCATGGCGAACTA
>JBAXFO010000985.1:0-2004 GCA_037139885.1 Planctomycetota bacterium | reverse complement strand
TCGTAAAACGGTCTGGCGATGATCGGGCCCGATCATCGCCAGACCGTTTTACGATGTCGTCAACAACGCGTCCGATTCTTCGCTCACCACGTATCCCGGCTTTTTGGCAGGCTCGATTAGCGTCCAAAGCACAACGTACTTGCAAACCGCCGAGCTCAACGCCTTCGCCGGAGCGTGGCAGACGGAAAAGCTGCGCGTCCGCGGCATCGTCGGCCTACGCCATCTGCGGCTACGCGAATCGCTTGCGATCGGTGAGGCGTCAACCGTCACCGACATGGGCAACCCGCTCTTCGGCCAAACCGTTAACGTCAACGATTCCTTCGAAACGACGAATAACTTCTTCGGCGGCCAAGTCGGCGCTTCGGCCGAATATCGCTGGCGTCGCTGGACGGGCGAAATGTTCGGCAAGGTCGCCCTGGGCATGCTTGAAGAACGCGTCAGCATCGACGGCAGCACCTCGTTCATGGGCGCGCAAACGCCCGGCGGCCTGCTCGCTCTGTCGAGCAACATCGGCTCGACCACGCGCAATCGTTTCGCAGCCATCCCCGAGGCGGGCTTCAAATTGCAAGCGGCGATCAATCGCCATTGGAATCTGCACGTCGGCTATTCGTTCCTTTATGTGGGCGATGTGGTGCGGCCCGGAAGCCAGGTCGATCTCGGCGTGAATCCGAATCTGGTGCCGACCAGCACGACCTTCGGCGTTGGCGGCCCCGCCAGGCCCGCGTTTCGTCCGCAGGAATCCGATTACTGGGCTCATCTGTTTACGTTCGGGTTCACGGTCCAGTATTGACGTGAGGCCGCAGAAAATTTGAGGGAATCGCCGTCATGATGCGCACGTCCAAATCGTTTCGCCCTTCGTTCGAGACGCTCGAACGTCGCGACGTGCCGGCGTTCATCGCGTCGCAGCAGACACTCGTGCCGCCGCCCGCGACGCCGACAGTCATCGTGCCGCCGGCGCGCATCGCGTCGCAACTCACGCTTGCGCCGCCGCTCTTGAGTCCTGCCGAAGTGAAAACGCTTCTCGATCGCGCCGCTCTCGCCACGGCCAGCAACGACGCCATCATCGCCATCGTCGATCGCAACGGCAATATTCTGGGCGTACGCGCCGAAGCCGGCGTCGATCCGGGCTTGCTCGCGAATACCGACACACGCGTTTTCGCCATCGACGGCGCCGTCGCCATGGCGCGCACGGCCGCATTCTTCGCGAACGACACCGCCCCCATCACATCGCGCACGGTCCAGTTCATCAGCCAATCGACGATGACCCAGCGCGAAGTGCAATCGAACCCCAACATCGCCGACGCCAACTCCACCGATCGCGGCCCAGGTTACGTCGCCCCCATCGGCGTCGGCGGACATTTTCCGCCCAACATCGCCTACACGCCGCAAGTCGATCTCTTCCTCATCGAACACACCAACCGCGACAGCTATCTCAACCCCGGTCCCGATCACGTCAAAGGCACCGCCGACGATCTGCCGCTGACCACACGATTCAACATCGACAGCTCGTTTGTCCCCGCCGGCAGCAGCATCGCGCCGCCGCTATCGTATGGCGAAGCGATCCTCTCGGCGGCGAACCAGATTAACCCGGCCGTCAATCACTATCAATCGCGCGGCATCGCCACACTGCCCGGCGGCATACCGATTTACGAATACGGAACTCTCTTAGGCGGCATCGGCGTGTTCTTCCCCGGCAAGACCGGCTTCGCCACGGAAGAGAACTCCGCTCTGGGTCAAACGTTCGATCCCACAAAGCCGGACCGCACGCTCGAAGCCGAGTTCATGGGCCTCGCCGCGGTCGGCGGCAGCAAGCAACTCGGCATGCCCGTCGGCGCCATCGGCGGCGTGGCGGCCTGCGAGATCGTTGGCGCAAGACCCAGCTGCGGGAGGATCTGCATGGCCCATGGCGGCAGCTTGTTGGTGTCGACGACCCCGATGCTCACGAGCATGCCAAACACGGCCGCGAAGGATGCGAGGGTCGCCTTGAGGCGGTGGGCATCGAGG
>JBAXFO010000984.1:0-2009 GCA_037139885.1 Planctomycetota bacterium | reverse complement strand
TGGTATGTCGGTAGAGAATTAAAAAAATGAATTTTTGATTCTCCTTCGGGCCGCGAGATTTGGGCATCGGGAGAAGAGGGCTGCCAATCACCCTGCCTTTGGGAAAAGAATGAAACGTTCTTTCTTCCTCAAAGGAGAGCGCCATGTCATCCGCAACGGCTCAGTCTTCTCGTAAGCCTCGTAAGCAACGACGCGTTTACCAAATCCAAAAACCCAATGGACAGCTCAGTCCGCGCGTCCAGGCGGTCGGGCCCGAACGCTTCGGCATCGTCGCCATCGATGTCGCCAAAAAACGCTCCCGACTCCTCCTCGCCAACTTCTACGGAACCGTTCTTATGCCGCCTTGCACCGTCGAGCACGAACGCGGCACGCTCAGCGCCGCCATCGACAAGGTCCGCGCCCTCATACGCGAGCACGACCTGCGCGACGTCGTCGTCGCCATCGAACGCACCGGCGATTATCATCGGCCCATCCAGCGCGCCTTCGCGGCGGCCGGCTTCGAGACGCGCATCGTCCATCCGCTCACGACGAAGCAGTTTCGCCTGCCCGCCGATCCAGGCAACAAAACTGACGACACCGACCTCGCCGCCATCGTTCGCGCCGTCACCCAGGGCTTCGGTTTGCTCGAACCTGTTTGGCCCGATCTGTACGTCAAAATCCAGTTGCTGCGACGCCATCGACGCGATCTGGTCGACAAGTCCACCCTCGTCGAAAATCAGATCCGCGCCACCTTGCACGCAGCCATGCCCGGCTTCGAGGCGACGTTCACGCACCTGTGGCAATGTCCCGCGGCGCTGGCCATCGCACGCGTCCACAGCTCCGCCGCCGACATCCTCAACGCCGGCGCCGACGGCCTGCGCACGCTCCTCAAAGAGGCCGGCGTGGCGCCGCGCGACGAGACCATCAGCCGCGTTCTCGACTGGGCCCGCAACGCGCCTCAGGGACATCACTTAGGCGACATTCAACGACGCATCTTCAAAGCCCTCGACGACGATCGCCGCGAAAAAGCCAGGCAAATCGCCGCTTTGGAAGTCGACCTCGCCGGCCTGGCCGTGCAAACTCCCTATGCCTTGTCGCTCGCCATTCCAGGCGTCAATCTGGTCACGGTGGCCGACCTCGCCGGCGAGATGGGGCCCATCCAGTTCTACGCCGACGCCGGTTGCATCACCGGCCGCGCAGGACTCGTGCCCAGCCGCTATCAAAGCGACCGCGTCGATTGCTCCGGGCCGCTCGTCAAACGCGCCAACCGCCGGCTCCGCGCCGTGCTCATGCAAACCGCCACCAATCTGGTCCACTGTAATAACACCTATAAGGCTCGCGCGGAGGCCTGGCGCCGCCAACGCAAAGACGACCGTTGGATCCGCGTCAAGATCGCCAAATCGTTCAGTCGATTGCTCTTCGCCATGGTCGCCGGACGACAGATCTTTCCGCATCCAGCCTTGCAGCCGCGTCACTATGTTATGGGGAAACTTCTGGAGTTCCTGACGCAGCACAAGGCGACGCCCGACATCCTGCGCGCCCACCTGGAGGCGCTGTGCGATCAGTTGCCGGCCCGAGCCCGCGCCGCGGAAGCGCCCCCCCTGCACGAGCGACTCCACGAAATCACCAGCCGCCGCGCCCACGGGCCGCGGCCGCTCGCCGAAATCTTGCCGATTGTGCTGGCTCGTCTGCAAGTGATAGAATCGACGCCGAGGAGCGAGGACCCGAGCTAGCCGAGTCGAGCCACGCGATCCCCCAACGCCTCTCCGTCCGTCGGCCTCGAAGCATGTCGCAAGACCTGCTTTTTATGGCCTTAACGTGTGACCATGGCGCTCTGGAAGGGTCACCACGCCTGATGAAGCAAGTTGGGGTCCTCCCCTCATGTACCACGTTGGCGAACAGGTGACACCACAAACCTTCCCGACCGATCGCAACGGCTTCGACCACGCATTCGTCCTCCAACTCGAAAAATCGCCTCGCGGCGATTCCGCTCCCGGTGCGCGCCGATTAGAATGGGATTAAACCCATAT
>JBAXFO010000983.1:0-2013 GCA_037139885.1 Planctomycetota bacterium | reverse complement strand
ATCGTCCTTCCCCGTCGAGTGCAACCCCAGCCCCCTGCCTACGGGCCGCGTGCTTTCGGGCGTGATTCTCGAAGTCCGCGACGTGTCCGCGCATAAATCGCTCGAAGCGCAATTGCATCAATCGCAAAAGATGGAAGCTTTCGGCCAGCTCGCAGGCGGCGTCGCTCACGATTTCAACAACCTGCTCACGATCATCATGGGCTACAGCGAAATGATCCTCTCGCAAATGACGAAAGACGATCCCAAGCGGGAAATGGTTGCTGACATTCACCACGCCGGCGATCGCGCGGCGACTCTGACGCGGCAACTCCTCGCCTTCAGCCGCAAGCAGGTGCTCGAACCGAAGATCGTCGAACTCAACGGCGCCGTCGGCAGCGTCGAGAAAATGCTGCGGCGGCTGATCGGCGAAGATATCGTCGTCACTTGCGTCCTTCGGCCTGTGGCCAAGGTCAAGGTCGATCCCGGGCAACTCGAACAAGTCATCTTGAATCTGGCTGTCAACGCGCGCGACGCCATGCCGCGCGGCGGGAGGCTTACCATCGAAACCGCCGAGATCCAATGGGCCGAGGACGATCCCAGCCGGGTTCCGGAATGTCCGGCGGGAAAGTACGTCCTTTTGTCCATCGCGGATACGGGCAGCGGCATGACGCCGGAGATTCGAACGCGGATCTTCGAGCCATTTTTCACAACCAAGGGGGTCGGCAAAGGGACCGGTCTGGGGCTCGCGACCGTTTTCGGCATCGTCAAGCAAAGCGAGGGCCACATCCTCGTCGACAGCGAACTCGGCCAGGGAACAACGTTCAAAATCTATTTCCCCGCCGCGGAGCAGGCGAACGAAGGTGCGGAGACTGAATCGAAGGGTCAAGCTCGCGGCGGCCATGAAAGGGTGCTGATTGTGGAAGACGAAGCTCCCGTGCGTCAGCTCGCAAAGATTTCCCTGGAGAGATTTGGCTATCGAGTTCTCGAAGCGGCGAGTGGGGCGGCGGCGATCGCGGCGTTCGAAGCCATCGGCGGCGAGATCGACCTTCTCATGAGCGATGTTGTGATGCCGGCGATGAGCGGTCGGGAGCTTGCGGAAATTCTGTGTCAGCGAAAGCCTGGGCTGCGCGTTCTCTTTGTCAGCGGCTACAACGACGATGCGATCGTGCGCCACGGCGTCGTTCAGTCAGAGCGGGCGTTTCTGCAAAAACCGTATTCGTACTTGGATCTGGCGAAGAAAGTAAGGGAGCTTCTCGATGGAGCAACCTGACCGTCGTGGGGCAGACAGGAATGTCTGCCCCACGACGGGACATCACTGCGTTTCGGGCGCACGGCCGAGATCTTCGAGAACGATGCCGAAGCTCTTGAGCCGGCGATAGACCGTGGCCTGGCCCATGCCCAAGCGCTGGGCCGCCTCGCGGACGTCGCCCTTGGTGATCCGGAGCGCATCGATGATCGCCTGACGCTCCATGGCGTCGATCGTCTTCACGACAGCCGATCCCTCCGGCAGCGCTGCCGTCGGTTGGGCGGATGCTTGCGACGACATCGTCGGAGATACGTGTCGAAACTGCTCCGGCAAATCGTCGACAGCGACGACGACCGAGCGTGAAAGGATCACGACCTGTTCGACCAGATTTTCGAGTTCGCGCACATTGCCGGGCCAGGCGTACGACTGCAGAGCGGCCAGCGCCGCGGACGAAAAGCGAATGCCTTCTTTGCGATAGCGTTTACCGGTGCGGCCGAGAAAATGCTCGATCAGCACCGGAACGTCTTCCGGTCGGTCGCGCAAGGGGGGCACGCGGAGGGGGACGACGTGCAAGCGGTAGTAAAGATCTTCGCGAAACTTGCCTTCGCGCACCAGTTGAAGCAATTCGCGGTGCGTGGCGGCGACGACGCGCACGTCGACCGGCTTGGCCTGCACCGCGCCGACGCGCTGCACGGCCCGTTCTTGCAGGAAACGCAGCAGCTTCGCCTGGATGTCGAAATTCATCTCGCCAATTTCGTCGAGAAACAGCGTGCCGCCGTCCGCCGCCT
>JBAXFO010000982.1:0-2014 GCA_037139885.1 Planctomycetota bacterium | reverse complement strand
TTGCTGAGCAGAATGCTGACGCTGCCAGCGACATTGCCGTTGGCGACCGCCATATCGGACTTGCCGTCGCTGTTGAAATCGCCGACCGCGATGCCATAAGGATTCGCCCCGGCCGCAAAATCGGCCGGAGCCAGAAACGCCGGCACCGCGCGCTCTTCAAGATTCTCAACTCCCGGCCGAAAACCCGTCGACCACTTGGACTTCGCCATTCGCGGCCGTTGGACAGAAGAGGAGCGTTGCAGACGCTTGCGAAGCCAAGAGATGAACATGGAAGAAACTCCTGAGGCGGACAAGCCGCGAACGAATGGAAGAAAGGCTCTCCACGCCATGCGGAGAAGTACAGCGGCCCGCGTTCAGAAACTCCGATTGTCATCGCCGCCACCCATCCCATCAGGAATCCCCGCCCAACAGGACAAACAAAAGACGAAATAATCCGATTTCGTCGCGCGAGCGGGCGCAAATGGAAGAGAGCGAAGAGATTGCCAATGTCAAAGGGGCGCGAAGAAGTGAGGGGAAGAGTTGCTTTTTGTTGACTCAATCGTTCGCGGCTCTCCGCAGGAGAGCGTTGGCCGTACGCCGTTCGTTCGCTTCGAAGCGTGCGTGCCGCCAGCGCTCTCCTGCGGAGAGCCGCGAACGGAACGCTTTAAAACTCCATCGCCCCCGGCCAGCAGACGTCCATGATGAAGACTTTGCCGTCGCCGATGCGGCCGGTGCGGGCGGCTTTGGTGAGTTTTTCGGCGACGTCGTTGGCTTTTTGATCCGCGACCCAGACGCTGATTTCGACTTTGGGCAGAAAGGCCATGCTGTATTCGCTGCCGACGTAGCGATCGAGGTAGCCCTTCTGCCGGCTGTAGCCCTTGGCTTCTTGCACCAGGCAGGCGTTGACGTCGAGATCGCTGACGACCTTGAGCACCGCCTCGGCGCGGAAGGGACGGACCAGAGCGGTGATCTGTTTCATGGGCTGTCTCGATCGTCAAGAGGGGGTTAACCGAGCTCGCGCTCGTAGACAGGGAAACTCCCCTGGCGGCGGAAGAACTTGTGATAGAACGCGATGAGCGCCGGCACATCGCTGGGCGCCTGGGCGGCGAGGCCGTCCATGGTGTCGTCGTCGCTCACGCGGCCGGCGGCTTCGCCCATGAGCTCCAGGCCATAGCTGTTGAGCGTTCGATCCGCCTTCGTGAGAAAGCTGAAAAGGCCGTTCACCCGCTTGGTCGCCATGCCCTCGGCGCCAAAAGCTCCGAGCCGAAAACAGGGCGCCTGCGGATCGATCGCCTCGGGATTTGCGTACGTCGCGTCCCGCACGAAGATCCCCACAGCCAACACCGTACGGTTGATCCGGCTGCGCAGGGCGAACAAGGCGTCGGGCGTGAAATAAGGATTCTTGAAAAGCACGCGTTCGAGCTCGGCCGCCGTCTTGACCCGCAAGACTTCCGGGGCCAACGCCAAGATTTGCGGCACATCCTCGGGCGTGACGGGACCCATCGACGACGACAAGATCGTCGACGGCGTCGGCATCTCGTGAAACGGGATGTAGAAATTAACCAGTTCGCGCGCGATCGCGAAGCCATGGCTCAGGAAGAAATCACCGACGCCGCGCCAGTCGTTGCGGTAGGCCGCGAACGCCCGCGTGACCCCATGCCCGCGCGCTTGCGCCAACATCGCCTCGAAGAGGAGCTCACGCTGCGATTCGAACCCCGGCAAACACCAAGGATAGCTGACGCGGCCGTTCTTTTGGAGAATGCCGTAGCCGACGACTTGATTTTCGGCTTCGAGGTAGAGCCGCAGCGTGGGATCGAAATCGCGCACGCGGATGCGGCGCTGCAACTCGAGGACGGTGGCCGGCTTGAACGCGGGGAGTCCCGCCGCCGCCGCATTGAAGATCGCGGCCTGCGCCGTTTCGTCGCCCGGTTGATAATGACGAATGGTCACTTCATAAACCTTGCCGCAGTTCCGCCGCGTTCGCTTCCGTTCGCGCCGCGGATTCACCTTGTCAGACTATGGCAAAGGCGTTCCG
>JBAXFO010000981.1:0-2015 GCA_037139885.1 Planctomycetota bacterium | reverse complement strand
CAGCGTGGCGATCGAGGGGCGGCGCCGGCACCACATCCAAGCCCGTTCCCAGGCCGGCGTGCGGCGAGCGGAAATCGGCTCCCCGTCCGCGAAATGCCGCAGGTCGTCCGCCAGGTCGAGGGCGCTGGCATAACGCCGCGCGGGTTGCTTGTGCAGGCAGTACAAGCAGATCGTTTCGAGATCGCGCGGGATCGCACGCTGCATCCGCCGTGGCGGCAGCGGCTCCTCATTGCGAATGCGGTCGATCGTCTCGACCACGCTCGGCGACACGAACGGCGGCTGACCCGTCAAGCATTCGTACAGCATCGTGCCGAGAGCGTAAATGTCCGTCGCTGGGCCGATCTGTTCAATTCGGCCCAATGCTTGCTCGGGCGACATGTACCGCGGCGTGCCGAGCGCCTCACCGGATCGCGTTCGGTCGCCGGGCTTGGCGGAATTCTCCTCGACAATCTTGGCGAGGCCAAAATCTGTGATCTTCGGGGCGTCGTCGGCAGTGAACAGGATGTTGGTCGGCTTGAGATCGCGATGAATCACGTGCTGCTGATGAGCGTGATGGATCGCGCGGGCCAGCGTCTCGATCAACTCGGCGGCGACGCCGGCTTCGAACGGCCGATCGAGAAGTTTATCTTGCAAGGTTCCGTTTTCGGCGAGTTCGATCGCGAGGAACGGCATGCCGCTTTCTTCGCCGATTTCGAAAATCTGCACGACGTTCGGATGCGCCAAGCGGGCGACGGCCTCAGCTTCCGTGCGAAACCGGGCCCGTTCGCGCGGCGTCGGCTGGCGGCCGGGATGGAACATCTTGATGGCGACGAGCCGTTTCAGCCGGCGATGCCGGGCCTTGTAGACGACGCCCATACCGCCGCGGCCCAATTCGCGGATGATCTCGTAGTTCGCCAGACACGGACCAAAATCGAGCGAAACGTCGCCGCTTTTGCCTTCGGTCATGAAGTTCGTGTCGACGAGGTTTTCGTGGACGGCGCTGTGGACCTCGAAGTGTAGCTTCAAATCTTCGCCGAGGCGCGGGAAGCGGGTGACGTATTCGTCGAGCACCGGCGTCTCGCCGAGCTGTTCGCGGACGACGATTTCGTTGTAGATGAGATCGAGGAGAACATCGGGCTCCGGGGGGAGCGACGTGTCGCGCAGCAGGTCTTCGACGTTGGGTCGGCTGCCGCTGAGCCAGGCGGTTCGTTGCCGGTCGAGGGCGGCGTCCAGGTCGGTTTGGGCGATTCTACTCATCGTGAATCTCGTCGAGTCCGAGCTCCGCCATGACGCGATTGAGGGCACGGGTCAGTTTCTTGCGAAGGGCGACATCGGAGCCCCCCACTTCGTCAGCGATTTCCTTCCAGCCGCGGCCGAGGGCACGCTGCTCCGCCAGGTAACGTTCGTCGTCAGCGAGTCGATCGCGGACTTTTTCGAGGATTTCCTTCGCGGAAACCTGCTCGCTGGGGTCCGACGCCTGATCGACCGCTTCGACGGGGCTAAAGCCGTCATCGGGCCTGGGCGCCGCATCGCGACGAATGTCGCGCCTTTTCGCCCGCATTCGGTTCGCCTGGTTCGAGAGCGTGTTGCGCGCGATCGATGTCAACAGGCTGAGGAGTTGTTCCGGCGTTTCCAGCTCGTATTGCCCCAGGGCGGTGCGGACGAAAAAGCTCGCCAGCACCGACTGGCAGATATCCATCGAATCGAACACGCGCCGCATGCGGGCATCGTGCAGATGGATGCGGACGACGCGACGGATGACACTCTCGTAGCGGCGCACCAACTCCGTGGCCGCGGTTTGATCGCGGTTGCGAATTCGGGCGATGAGTTCTCGAAAGTCCAGATTCTCGGACACCGGCGGGCTCCACGCAAAATGCTCGAAGATATCAGGCATTTTAGCATGGATGGCCGGCATTCGAGGCTCAATTCCAGGCGGCCGGTCGTTGCGGCTCCACCTCATTCATCAAGAACTGTGCGTTTAGGGGACAAAGTTTTGGCGATTTTTCCGAGAATTCCACCGCCCGCCGCAATCATTC
>JBAXFO010000980.1:0-2026 GCA_037139885.1 Planctomycetota bacterium | reverse complement strand
CGTGGGTCCGGGGGAGGGGAGGGGGCCCTGCGAAACGCCCGGGCCGTGGACCGCATAAAGCACTGCCGTCTTCAAACCGCTAAAGCTGAAGTCGAGCCGTTCGTCGCGTAAGAAGCTCCGCGGAAACGCATACCCCTTCGGATCGCCCGCCGCCGCCTCGCGTTCGACGGCGGGCCCCCCCGGAAAACCGAGCCCCAAAATGGCCGCGACTTTATCGAACGCTTCCCCCGCCGCGTCATCGATCGTGGCCCCGAGCAATTCGAATTCCAGAGCCGAGCGGCAGTGAAAGAGCGACGTGTGCCCCCCGCTGACCACCAGCCCAACGCACGGGAAAATCTCCTGGTTGGCGGCCAAGCGGCAGGCATAAATATGGGCCTCGATGTGGTTGCCCGCGATCAGCGGCACGCCCAGCCCAAGCGACAACATCTTGGCCGCGCTGACCCCCACGAGCAACGCCCCGACCAACCCGGGCGTATTGAGCACGACCACGGCCCCGATTTGCTCGAGACGAACATTCGCCTGCTTGAGAGCCTCGTCAATCGCCGGCAACAATTTTTGCAGATGAGCCCGAGCCGCCACTTCCGGCACGACGCCCGCAAACTTGCGATGGACATCGACCTGTGATGCGACGACGCTGCTGAGCGTTGCGCCCGTCTCGGCGAAAAGGGCGACGGCCGTTTCATCGCACGAGGTTTCGATGGCGAGAAAAATCATGGCCGGGCCGCCGCCTTCGTCCGCCCAACCGCCCCTTCTTCCGGCCATTCCTGCCAGCGCGCGCACTGCCTCATAAACGCCAGCGGATTCTCGTAAACCACTTTGCGGATGGACGCTTCCGGATGCCCGCGCCGCTTCATCTCTTGAATCAGCTCGGGCACCGCCAGCGGATCCGACTTGCCCCAGTCGCCCGCCGAGTTCGCCATGATGCGTTCCGTGCCGACCATTTCAATGATGTCCACCGCCCGGGCCGGCGTGCATTTCGTCGTCGGATACAGAGTCATGCCGCACCAGAAACCGTTATCGAGCGCCAGGCGAACCGTATGCTCCTCGACATGATCGACGCACACCCGCTCCGGCTTGATGCGGCGATCCCCCTTGAGCATATCGATGATCATCCGCGTCCCCTTGTACTTGTCCTCAAGGTGCGGCGTATGGATGAGAATGAGCTCATCCGTCTTCATCGCCAGATCGACGTGCTCCTGAAAGATGGTCGCCTCGTTCCGCGTGTTCTTGTTGAGCCCGATCTCGCCGATGCCCAAAACGTTCGGCTTCTGCAAAAACTCCGGAATCATGGCGATCACGCCGCGCGACAGCTCGACGTTCTCCGCCTCCTTCGCGTTGATGCACAGCCACGAATAATGCCGAATATGAAACAACGCCGCCCGCTTCGGCTCGACTTCCGTGAGATGCCGAAAATAATCCCGAAACCCCTCCACCGTCCCCCGATCGAACCCGGCCCAAAACGCTGGCTCCGTGACCGCCGCGCACCCCGCATACGCCATCCGCTGATAATCATCGGTGACGCGCGAGATCATGTGGATGTGGGGGTCGATGTAGAGAGACATGGATTCGACTCCTTCTAACGACAGTTCAAATCATCGGGGCATAGAGTTTCGCCACGATTTGAGCGTTTCTCACATCTTGCATGATAGCAAGCTGGGATTCGTTCAGCACCGTCACGTAGACGCCGCGAGCCAGAGACGCAGCGTGCGCCAGCAGATGAGAAAACCGCTTCAGTTCGGCCAATTCAAAAAAAGAATCGACACCACTCCGAACGGCTTGTCTTGGCTCATTCTCACAGCGGGTGTTTCGTGTCCGTTTCGTAGAACGTGTGCCCGAACGTTAAACCTCGGGGATCGGGTGGCGATCGTCTCAGTCGCTATTGGAACTGAGGCCGTCTCGCTCATCTACGGCCTAGAGCCTGTTATTGACTTTGAATCCCGACTTTCGCGAGCAGGATGACCAAGGAGGCGAGGTAGCTGTCCATTTTCTGACGCTTTTTCGGGAAAACTGGCGCAGCTGGCGAACG
>JBAXFO010000979.1:0-2027 GCA_037139885.1 Planctomycetota bacterium | reverse complement strand
CGTTTCAGGTGTACGTGCCGGAGTTCGACGCGAACGGCAATCGCATCATTCCGCTCGACGGTTCCGCGGAGCCGATCACCAGCAACAACGTGCAGGGGACAGCGACGTACGCCGGCAACGTTCTCACCGATATCGGCCAGCCCGACAACACCGCCGTCTTCACGGCGAAGCCGCTCGCCTTGCAAAAGACCGTCACGATCGCGGCGGACAACGGCGCGGCGGGAGTCGGGCCGACGGATATCGCCGAGTTTGCGCTCAACTTTCAGGTCTCCGACTATTTCACCTACGGTAATCTGTCGATCGTCGACACCATGGCCGACGGCCTGCGGCTCGACACCAGCTTCGTGCCGACGTTCACGCTCACGGATGCGCAGGGCAACCTCGTCGGCACGTTCACGCTGCCGGCCATCGGCGGGCCTCCCGGCGTCTATTCATCGAGTAACCTGTCGGTCGATACGACGCAGATTCTCGGCACGCCGATCCCGAGTACGGGCGACGGCTCCGAGCGCTGACGTTCAATGTTTCGCAGTTGATGGCCCAGCTCGGCCGGCCGGGCGGCATCATGACCGGCAACCGGTTCGCCCCCGGAGCGACGGCGACTGTTCGCTACCGAGCGGTGATTCAAGACACGTATTCCGACGCCTACCAGTCCGGCGACAGCCTCGCCATCGTCCCCGGCGATACGCTCGCCAACACTGCGACGATCACCGGCAGCGTCCGCAGCAATGCCGTGCCCTCGACCGTGCTCAATCCGTCGGAGTCCGACAGCACGGCGGCGAGCATTGACATCGCCCGTTCGAACATTGCCAAATCGATCTACGCCGTCAACGGCACGCCGATCGGTGCAGGCCCTTTGCAGATTGCGCCGAACGATACGATCACGTATCATCTCGAGTTCACGATCTCGACCAGTGACATCAACACGCTGCTGATCACGGATTACCTACCGCTGCCGATCTTCGATCTCGCGGATTTCGATCTCGCCTGGAGTTCCGGCGTGATCGCCTCGGGCGCCGCGGCCCCGCCGGTCAACACCATCCAGCGATACTTCGACGACACGTATTCCACCGCCGGCGGGCCGGGCATCAGTGAAGTTCCTGGCAACGCGTTCGTCCTGAATTATGGCACCAACAGCGATGTCGCCAATCCGACGCAGAAGATCTCGGTCCTGTTCACCATCCGCGTCTCGACCGATCCGTTCGCCGACAGCCTGCTTTTGACGAACCAGGTCCAGCAGACCGCGAACAACACGCCCGGCGTCTCGCAGGCGACAGACGCGATCATTCAAATCATTCTCGCGGAACCCAAGTTGAGCGTCGTCAAAGGCGTCGTCGGCGAGAACGGCGCCGGACAGACGTTTGGGAACGCGACATTCACAGCCCCGGACTTGAACAACGTCAACACATTTACCGGGGGCCCGCTGACGACCGCAGATGTCGCGGCCATCGGCGCGTCGAATCTGACAACCGGCATCGACGGCGGCGATCGAGTCCGCTTCGCCGCGATCATCACGAACGACGGCCGCGCGAACGCTTACGATGTCCAGTTGCAAGACACCGTTCCGCCCGGCTACCTCAATCCCGGCAATGCCGCGGCCATGAACGTCGTCGTCTCGCGGGGCAATGGCGTCGTCCTCGTCCCGAACGTCGATTACACCACGACGTTCGTCGCCGGCACGCTTCAGGTTCAACTCAACGACAATGGCGGCGTCGGCGGACTCGGCTTCGGCAAAAACCCGGATGGCTCGGCCGTGACCGATGGTTCGAATATCCTCGTCATCACATACGAATTGGTCGTCGATGCCGCCGACAACACGAACGCGACCGTCACCAACACCGCGACGCTGACCAACTACGCCGGCGCCGAGGGCGCGGTGAATCACATCCCGGGCGGGCTGAGCGATTCGGCCACGGTTCGTCTGACGGCGCCGGTCCTGACCAAGACGCTCGGCGGCACCGAGATCAATAGCGTTGCCCAGAACAACGTCGCGAATCAAGCGGTCATTGGCGAACTCGTGACCTACACGG
>JBAXFO010000978.1:0-2034 GCA_037139885.1 Planctomycetota bacterium | reverse complement strand
GGGCGCTCACTTCGTCTGCTCCAAAAACCACGTCATCTCTTGAGCGATGCCGTCGGCCAATTTTGCGTGCTGGAGACTTTTGGGCAGGACTCCCCACGCATACGTCTCCACTTCGAAATGTTTGACCTGCGAATATTTCTTGCACGCAGCGAGACACGACACAATGTCGTTTCGCGATCCCGAAAGATGTCCGAACGATTCGAGATAGATCGGTACATGGAAGTGAATCCGCCATTCGCTCGTGAGTTGGCGGGGATCGACGATGCTCCGCAGCAAAGCCGGCAGATCTTGATGGAAAACGCTCCGTTTGCCCGGCTCGCGCGTGACGGTTTGATGCAGATACCGGTCTTCGGCAAAGCCGGCCAGTTGATCGATGGCGTCGATACGGGCGCGGGCGTCGAGAGAGGCGAAGTCGACGCACACGGCCGAGGAAATCTGCACCTTGCCGACTTCGATGCCGGCGGCGTAGTAAGTTTGCAACACTTCGGCCTGGTCTTCGAACATGACGACCGAATGACACACATCGTGGCACACACGCAAATAACGACGCAAGACATCTTCCTTGCCGATGGGCCACAGGTAGTTTTTGAAAAACCAGATGAAATCGCCCTTGCGCTGAAGCACGCACCCCGGCTCCGGTTCGAGGCAGACCGTGATGAGTCGGCCGGTCTTCTCTTCCAGGCGGGCGAGATGATCGGCGACGCGGGCGAGTTGCCGGGCCGCCTGCCTCAAGACCTCGTCGCCAGGAGCGGGATTGCCCCAGGCGATCGGCAGCGTCGAGATGCTGCCGTCCATGCCGGGGGGGAGCAAGGCGTCTTGAATCGCGATGAGATCGAGCGTGTAGACAAGGCGATCTTCGTCGGCCCAGGTCGGTCGATAGACGTCGTGCTTGACGACCTTTTGATGAAAGTCGCCGTGCGGGAAGCCGTTGAACGTATAAGGAACGAGTTGCACGCTCTGCAACCAATCGCGAAACGCCTGCAACTGAGCGTCGGCGCGCAGCGACCGCGCGGCCGCGGCCGACAACCACAAGCCGACGCCCATCGGTTCGTGCGGCGAAACCTGGCGTTTGACGTCGAGAGTGATGCGTTCAAGATTCGCCCGCATCTGAGCGAACTCCGCGCCCGCGTGGACATTCGTGCAATAGCCGGTTTGATGAAGCAAGCGAGGCATGACGACAGACTCCACTACCATGGATGACCGTAGGGTGGGTTGAGCGGGACGCGAAGCCCACCTTCCCACGCGAAACCAACGCCACACGTCCTGGCGAGGCGGCGGGACGATTTCAGCGCCGCTTGGAGAACACTTGGGCCAGCAGGAAAACGACCGCCCCGGCAAGCATGAAAGCCGCCCCGGTCTGGAGCCAAACCCCGGTGTCGGCCGTGCGGTTGAAAACACTCAAGCTTCGCTTCGGGCTCATGTTGAATTTGGGAAGGCACATGAAGCCAAATCCGAACAGCAGAATCCCCAGTCCTCGAAAGATATCGCCAATGGTTACATTCATGTTCCGTTTCCTCTCCCGACTCGGCCCTGAAGCAATGAGGGACAGGCATTGCCTCATTTTAGCAGCGTTCCGCGGCGATGAGGTAGCCATACGAACGGAGCGACGAGAACCACCACGGCTGCCGTAAGCGCCCGTCGTCCGTGAGCGCCACAGGTCGCACTTCGCGGATCGCGAACCCCGCTTTTCGAAGCAAGCCGCAAATCTCATGGCGCGTAAACACGTGCATCGGCATGGCGGCGATGCCCTGGTGCGGCGGCATCAGGTAGTCGCCCGATTCTTGACGGCCCAGAGCCGATTTCCACAAATCGCCCGCGATGAGGCGTCGGCCGTGTCGCGTCCAGGCGTTGAACCAGCGATTGTGAACGTGCAGCACGAACCTTCCTCCTGGGCGCAGGATTCTGTGGACGTGCGTCAAAGCGCGTTGGCGTGAGTCGCGGCCGGCGATCATGCCGAGCGTTTGAAACAGGCACGCGGCCGCGTCGAACGATTGATCGGCGATGCCGCGCAGGTCGACGAGATTGGCCTTGAGT
>JBAXFO010000977.1:0-2037 GCA_037139885.1 Planctomycetota bacterium | reverse complement strand
GTCCAATTTCGCCTCGGCGTTTAATTTCAATCCCGTCGGCGCTCTCGGCATCTTCGGCGGCTCCCGCGTCAAGTCGTGGCGAGCCTATGTGCTGCCGATCGCCGTCATGGTCGCCACCGACCTGATCCTCGCCATGTTCAACGGCGACGAATACGGGCTCTTGCATCCGTCGCGGATCTGGGTTTATGGCTGCTATCTCATCTACGTATTGCTCGGCCGTTTCGTCGTGGGCGATAGCAAAAGCCCGTACCGCATCGGCTCGGCCACCTTGCTCGGAGCCGCCCAATTTTTCCTCATCACCAATTTCTGCGAATGGATCGTACGGCCGGAGTATACGGCCGATATCTGGGGCCTGCTCGCTTCCTATCGGAACGCGATTCCGTTCTCGCTCAACACCCTTGCCGGCGATCTGATCTTCACGCCGCTGGCGTTCGCCGCCCACGCGTATCTGACGCGCGACGCCATCGTGACGGAAGAAAGCCTTACGGCCGCGTGATTACCTGAGAATCAAGCCGACGAGCACGTCATAACCGGCGTGCGCCCCGACGGCGATGCCGAAGCCGCGTGTTTGAAACACGGCCGTGAAATAAAGTCCCGCCAACATGCGGTAGAGAAAGACCGTGGCGTTGATATGTTCGCTGCCGCCGCCCATGTGGTGGGCCGCGGCGAAGAGGACTGCCGAGACCCCCGCCGCCAGGATGGTCGCCCGGCGCGGACGCAGGTCGCCGATGAGAAACAAGAGCCGCAGCAGGGAGAAGCCGATCAGGCGAAAAATGGTTTCTTCGTAAATGCCCGCGCCGACGAACCGCAAGATCATGGCCCACGTCGTCTCGGGAGAATTCCCGGGCGAGATTTCCAGATAATTGCCGAGCACGTTTTGCACGACGCCGCCGCTGTGAGCGAGCGCCGGGAATGACGCTTGCACCACGCCGAACAACACGCCCGCGAAGAGCACGCTTTCCAGAACCATGCCCGACCATGTGCCCAAGGGATCTTCCCACGGCCGGCGATCCGCGAGCCAACCCCAGGCGAACAACCCGAAAGCCACGACCGCCGGCTGCACCCAGCCCCCCTCAACGCCCGCGGCATAAAAGAAGCGCTGCAATTGGGCGTCGGCGCCGGTGCGGAGTTCGTCGGGGTTCGCGTTCAAACTGCGCAGGCCGACTTCGTAGGCGATCAGAAGGGGGACGACAAAGACGACGCACGCCCACGGATTCCGCGTTCGCTCCAAATAACTGGCCAGCCACGGGGACATCGATGAATCTCGCGGAAAGGCGTCACACCAGGGCGGGATGCGTGCGGCCCAAAACCTGCACGCGTTCGCTGACCGTCAAAGCCCGTAAGATGTTGAGCGAATGCGATTCGGCCAGATCGATCGGCCAAGGATACGCCGGAGCCGTTCCCGTGGGCGTCCGCAAGGGGATGACCGTCGCCTTGGCGGGGTTCACCAGAACCTTCGGGGAGCCGACGACCAGGGCGACCGTTCCATCGGAAAGCTGCACGACCGAACCGGCCGGATAAAACGTCAAACGCAACAATTTCTCCGCCTGCACGCGATCGAGCCGTCCCTGATCCGCCAGCATCAAGGTGTCGGCCAGGGCCGTGCGCGGGTCGTGGGCCGGGCGATAAGGCCGGGGCGAGGCCAACGCGGCATACACATCGCATACGGCCAGCAAACGCGCCGGCTCATCGAGCGACTCGGCGTTCTTCCCGAAGTACCCCGTGCCGTCGACGTACTCGTGATGATCGGCGACGGCGTCGACCGGCCAGCCGCCGCCGGGATAAAGCGTCAGGGCCAATTCGCGTCCTTTGCCCGTGTGCTCGCGAACCAGAGCCCGCTCCGCATCGTTCAGCGGTCCCGTTTTTAACACGACATGGGCCGGCACGAACAGCATGCCGACATCGTGGATCAAAGCGGGGATCAA
Organism: Planctomycetota bacterium; assembly: GCA_037139885.1. Classification (GTDB taxonomy): domain Bacteria; phylum Planctomycetota; class Planctomycetia; order Gemmatales; family Gemmataceae; genus JAIEPT01. The sequence goes on along the minus strand of JBAXFO010000977.1, from coordinate 112 downwards.
CGCTTCGGCCAGGCGTTGGCGCTGCGGAATCTCGCCCCGCAAAACCCAGGCTTGCACACGCGCCACCGTCAAGCCATGGTGAGCGGCAAAGCGAGCCACGTCGCCTTTGGGG
>JBAXFO010000976.1:0-2038 GCA_037139885.1 Planctomycetota bacterium | reverse complement strand
CAATACTGTTCAGATGTATTTGCTAGGCGCAAATACCGTGCCGAACACGATTGGTCCTGACACCTTAAATATCCCTCGAAGGTGACCGAAATCAAGGTCACCTTCAGCAAGGACATGCAGGACGGCGGCTGGTCGTGGTCGATGCTTTCCAAGGAAAGCTTCCCGACCTTGGACGGCAAGCCGAAGTATCTCGAGGACAAGCGGACCTGCGTGCTGCCGGTCAAATTGGAGCCGGAGAAGACGTACGCCATCTGGGTGAACAGTGAGAAGTTCGTCAACTTCAAAGACACGGGCGGCCGCTCGGCGGTCCCCTACTTACTGGTGTTCAAGACCAAGAAGTAAGGCGGCTGGCGAAGGGGGGCGCTCAAGGCATGACGCCTTCGCCTGCGTGAGGCTGCTGTTGCGCTAACGGACCGTGCGCGATTTCGCTGGAAGCCCGACGCGTGAGCGAGGGTGGCGCGGTCGAGACCTTCGTCGTGCGTCAGGGCCATCCCCTTTCACCCTCGCTAACGCGTCGGGCTACCTCAGCCGAGTCGAGCTCGCTTATTTAGGTCGTTTGGCGAGATCGAGCGCGTGCCTTTCCCCCCCCCCGAATCACGGCTCCGACTTCGCCAGATGTTCGAGATAGGCCACCAACGCTGCGGTGGCGTTGGCCGTGCTTGAAAGGCGTAGGTTGCCGTCTTGATGATTGTTGAAGAAGCCGCCGAGGATCCAGGGGCGGAACCATTCGGCGTAATGTTGGACGCGTGCGTCGGTGTATTGCAGCGTGATCAAGAACGCCAAGGCTTGTTCGATGCCTTGACGGTATCGTAAGTCGCGTTGCTGATCGCCCATTTGCCGGGCGACGCGGCAGGCGTCGATGAGGCTGCCGACGTAGAACGCCGTCGTGGCGTCGGGGGGGAGGTTGGCGGTTTTGCCGTTCTGCCAGGGCATGAAGCCGCCGCCGGCGAGGGGTTGGCGCGGATCGGCGGGGTATTGCATATTGATGAGCCAGTCGTTCATTTCAAAGAGTATCTGCACTTCGGCCTGGTCGGGTCGCGAGGCGGCGGTGATGTTGGCGCGGCATGCGGCGGAGATCCCCGGAACCATGGCCGGGTTCTTCGACTGGCGCCACATGGCATGATGCGCATAGAGAGCCGCGACCGTTCGCTCGTTCTTCTTGGCCGGCGATTCGTGGCGTTCGAACGCGGCCAGGCCGGCGAGGGCGGGTCCGGTGCAGGTTTGGAGCAGATGGACTTTCAGAGCGGGATCGTCGACGCCGAGGAGGAAGGAACCATCGGCTTGAATTTGGGCTCGCAGGTAATTGGCCAGTTGCCCGGCCTGGATGCGGAGATCGTCGGGCGGATGGGGGAGTTCGTAAATCGCTTGCAACAAACCGCCGCAAGCCGCCAGGCGATTGACGAACGGCTCGGGAGCGGACGTGAAGCGAATGGCGGGTTGAGCGGTGTCGGTTGTGGTGTCTTGCAGGAGACGCAGGAGAGATTGCTTGCCCAGAGTGAGGGCGCGGTCGTCGTTGTGATAACGGGCGGCGCGAAGCAAGGCGAGGGCGGCTTCTGTTTGCGGGCCGAAGGGATCGCCCTCGGCTTTGATCGCGAGCGCGGGGAGGAAGCCGGGGAGGAACTTGCCGTCGGGTTGATTGGCGCGCTGGAGCCAATCCATGCCGCGGAGGCTGCTGGCGTGCAAGGGGCGCAGGTGTTCGGGCGTTTTGGGGATGTCGCGCGGCCGGAGCGACTTGTCGCCCGGCAGCAGATCGGGCAACGCCTTGGGGGGTTCTTGCCCGAAAGCCGTCCCGGCCAACATCAAGATCCAAGCCAACGCCCCAATACGACTCATCGGCCGCCTCCTTGCAAGCTGAGTTGCCATCAACTCCGGCGATTGTAATGGCAAGGTGGAGAAGCGATCAAGGCGAAGACGGTCTCTTGGGAGCCGTTGGGGCGCCGTCGCCGTAACGCCACGGCTGGCTCTGTCCCGGTTAAAAATGAGGGTTCTTCGCGTCCTGTAGTGGGTAAAAGTTTCGGTGCAGCTACCTATTTCAGAG
>JBAXFO010000975.1:0-2043 GCA_037139885.1 Planctomycetota bacterium | reverse complement strand
CGACGGACCACCTCCTGGCTACAAGTGGAACGTCGCAATTCTTGAGGTTTCGTACAGCGAAGCATCTGAATTTCTTGATCCTGACCAATACGCTCACATGGCGTCGCTTGTGCGGGAGCTTGCTCGGCAAGATGATGCCACGCACAGCAAAACAATTGACGTTCGTCCGGTTCAGGAATTTTTCGAGATTCGCGACAAGGGCGGAATTCTGGGCAAGAAGAATGTTCGTGTTTTCTATTTTGTGGAGAAGCGAAGCCGTTCGATCGTGATTCTGGGAGCGTTCAAAAAAGAGGCGGAAGGCGCAACGCCCGTGGGCGTTCGACTTCGCATGCGCAGACGCATGAGACTCTACATGGAAAAGCATTTCCCCCAGTGAGGGCGGTTGTACGAGGAGTTCTATTTTAACTTGAGGTGTTGCATGGCGGTTCAGCAATGGAGTGGGAGTGAAACGTACGACAAAATCCCAATGGAAGCTAAATCGGCCGTCTTGGCGCTGTCGGTGATCATCAACCGTATTAATTCCCTCCCCCGAAGTGACCGTGACGATCTCTTCGAGCTGGTAAAGGAATTGCAAACAGCCCAGGCTGGCGAAGAGACGTACGCGATTGTGCAGTCAATGGAAGAGATTCTCGCCCAGACTCCTGTCTCGGCCGTGACGATGAAGGATGACGGAGCGAAACTGTCAAAAAAGAGCAAGCTGTGGGCCAAGCACGTCGGAGCGGCGATTCGCAAGGCTCGCGAGGGCCTGGACTGGTCACAAAGTAAGCTCGCAGAAGAAGCCGGGTTGCCGCAAGGCCATTTGAGTCGGATTGAAAATGCCGATCTGACGGTAACCCATCTGACCCTGAAGAAGATCGCTAAGGCGCTCAGCATTGAGGTTGGCCAACTCGATCCGTGCACCGAGTAATCGGCGACGAGCAACAAAACGAAAAGACGCCAAGGCACGAGGTCTTGGCGTCTTTTTTTAGCCAACTTTCGCAGCGATCAACGCCACCTTCAGGATCTTCCGCTGCAAATAGGAGCGGGGATCGCAGGCCTGCGCGACCACGCGAACGCCGGTGGCCTTGTGAAGAAGCAAACGGGGAGGCTCCCCTTTGCGGCGGCGCGCCATGATTGGCCCCATAACTCGGTAGTCAGGGAATTCGCTTCTCGGTAGCGAATTTGCCGCAAGTCGTTATCTGTCAAGGGTGGATGACCGGGCTCGAACCGGCGACTTCCAGAACCACAATCTGGCGCTCTAACCAACTGAGCTACACCCACCACAACGCACAAATCCATCATAAAAATTTGGACGCAAAAAGCAAGTCGAAGGTTCGCGGGATCGCGGGAAGAAAGGGTGGGCCGCGTCACTTGCGCCACGACGCGATGTCGGCGAAGGGGCGCAGCGGGTCGAAGGAGGGCACGCGATAAACGCCGAGGGAATACGTCGCTTGATGCCGCCACAGGGGGATGAGCGGCATCGTCTGCACCAGATGAACGTGGACGTTTTGCATTTGGCTGCGCAGGGCGGGAAACTGGCGACTCAGCGGCATGGCGACGATCATGCCGCTAAGCGTATTGTCATCGACGCCGGCGACATTGGAGCCGCTGGGGGCGAGCGCTTCCGCTCGGCGATCGAAAAGCGCGGTGACTCGGGCCAAGGAGTCGCCATGATCCTCGTTGAGCAGGGCCAGGTCGAAGTCGTGCCGGGCGACGGCGTCGGCCAGGGCGCGGCTCGAAAGCGGCATCGGTTGAATCTTCAGATCGAGGCCCCCCGCCTGAGCCGCCGTCTGCCATTGCTCGATGACCTTGGCCATCTTGGACGACTGCTCTGCGGGAAACTTGAACGTGAGCGCGATCGATTTGTGCTCCTTGGCGAGGCCTTGCGCCAGACCGAGAGCGACTTCGGGCCGATACAGATCCTCGGGGACGCGCGGCTTCGGGGCCTGGCTCCATGAATCCCGCGGCGCCAGTCCTGCGACCGCCAGACGGGGCGCGCCGCCGACGATCTTGTCACGCTCGAGCGCCAGCCCAAGGAAGCGCCGCAACTCCGGTTGACCCAGC
>JBAXFO010000974.1:0-2045 GCA_037139885.1 Planctomycetota bacterium | reverse complement strand
CGTAACGACGAAGCCGTGCGACTTTCTCCCGAAGCTCGCAGCCGCATCGAAAAGGCTCTTGGTTGCGGCGACAAACGATGAGGATCGCGATCGCAAAATCGTTCGAAGGCAGCGAGCAGGACATTTTTTAAATTTGCGGAGTTTCGCTGTAAGATCGGACGCTGCGCCACGACAAACGGTGCAGACACTCGGTCGTTTCGTTACTCGATTGACGCAACGAGTCCGCGAAGCGCGTGTGCGCGGCGGCCGTGTCGGCTGTCGGAGTCGCCCGTTCAACTTTTGGAGAATTTCATGATTCGCATCGTCGCCCTGTTATCGTTCGCTGTCGCCGTTGGGACATTCGCCGGCTGCAACTCCTCCACGCCTGCCAAGAAGGCCGAAACCAAGATGGAAGGCAAAGACGGCAAGATGGAAGGAAAGATGGACGGCAAAGACGGGAAAATGGAAGGGAAGATGGACGGAAAGATGGAAGGCAAGAAGTAACCGTCGTGTTCGCCGCCTCGAGTTCTCAACGACAGGTACGACCCCATGGCACGTCTCGTCGCCAAACATCCCCGCGTGATTCGTTGGTCGCACTGGGTCAATGTCCCGCTTCTGTTCATCATGATCTGGAGCGGGTTGTTGATCTATTGGGCCGACGGCACGTATGCGCTGCGCCTGGGCGATGTCGTCGTGCTCACGTTTTTTCCGGACAGTTTCTATTCCGTGCTGGGTCTCGAAGCGCAACTCGCGCGTGGCATGGCCTGGCACTTCTTTTTCATGTGGTTCTTTTTAATGAACGGACTCGTCTATGTCGGCTACACGGCTCTTTCCGGCGAGTGGCGCGACCTACTCCCCAATCGCCGGACGCCGCGGCAGGCCCTCCAGGTCGTCTTGCACGATCTGAAGTTGCGCCGCGTCCCGCCCGAGCAAGACGGCAAGTTCAACGGCGCTCAGAGGCTGGCTTACACTGGCGTCCTCCTGATGGGCGCCGGCTCGATTGTCACGGGTCTCGCCATCTGGAAGCCGACGCAACTCGCCTGGTTGACGACTCTCCTCGGCGGCTACCAGGCCGCACGTGTCGAGCATTTTGCTCTCATGATCGGCTACGTCCTTTTCTTCGTAATCCATATCGCTCAGGTGATTCGCGCGGGGTGGAACAATTTCCGAGCGATGGCGATCGGCTATGAACTGCAGGAAGAACCCAAAGTCGGGAGTCCTCCATGAGCCAGGCCCCTTTGCCAGACGACCCACGCATGCGGGGAGACCTGCGCCGCATGACCCGGCGCGCCTTCGCCTTCGGAGGCATCGCGGCGATCGCGGGCGTGGGCGGCTTGTCGTGGCTGCAAACGCGGTCGGCTGTCCAAGGACTTCCGTGGCCGTTTCGTTGGGGATTGGCCGTCAATGAAACCGTCGGCCGGGCGTTGTTTTCTCCCACGCATCTCGCCCCGGAATTCGACCCCAGCATGGCTGGCGAGCCGCGCGTCAACGGACGCCACGGTTGGAGCGAAACCCAACCGACCGCAGCCGATTGGCGGCTCACGATCGAAGCTCCCGGCCAACCGATCCGGGCTTTGTCTTTGGCCGACCTCGGCACGGTTCCGCGCTCGGAATCGACCACAGAACTCAAGTGCGTCGAAGGTTGGAGCCAGATCGTGCATTGGGGAGGTTGGCGCTTGGCCGATGTTTTGACCGCCTACGGGTTTCTCCCGCCCGCGGGATCGCCGCTTCAGTATTTGCGCCTGGCCACGTTCGACGGCGGCTACACTTCCGCACTCGACCTGCCCAGCGCCCTGCATCCGCAAACGATCTTATGCGATTCCATGAACGGCGCCCCTCTCGCCGCCGGCCACGGCGCCCCGCTGCGACTCGCTCTCCCCGTCAAATACGGCATCAAAAACATCAAATGGCTCGCCCACATACTCTTCCAGGCCGACCGACCCACCGACTACTGGACCGATCGCGGCTACGACTGGTTTGCAGGGCTGTGAAGGCGCGTACGCTTCGTTATTTCTTGCCGATCGCGTAGAGTCGTTTTTCGCCGGCGATGTAGAGGCGGGCGTGGG
>JBAXFO010000973.1:0-2045 GCA_037139885.1 Planctomycetota bacterium | reverse complement strand
CCATCTGGCTGGCAGGAGCGGGAACGGCGCTGGCGGACGTCAAGCCGAACGTGCTCTGCGGCGAAGGCATGGTCCTTCAGCAACAGACGGATGCACGTCTCTGGGGCACGGCGGATCCGAAAGAGGAGGTCACGGTGACCTTCCGCGGCAAGAAGGCGACGGCAATCGCCAAAGAGGACGGCGGCTGGCTGGTTTCCATTCCGTCCGGCGCCGCGGGCGGGCCATTTGAGCTGACCATCGCTGGCAAGAACACGATTACCTACAAGAACGTGCTTGTCGGCGAAGTCTGGCTCTGTTCCGGCCAGTCGAATATGGATTGGGGGCTCAACAGTTGCGACGAGTCGGACAAGTCTTACGCGAATACCGCACCGACCAACCCGATGCTGCGGCTGTTCACCACTTATAAGCATAGCGATGCTGGCGCTACGCAATATGATCCGGCCGGGGTCTGGGTTGAGGCGAACCCCAAAACCATTTACCGGTTCTCGGGGGTCGGCTACTTTTTTGGACGACACTTGCAGGAACAGCGGAAAGTTCCTGTGGGCCTCATCTTTGCGGCACAAGGTGGAGCGCGCATTCAGACGTATATGAGCCCCTCTTCCGTCACGCCTTTTGAAAAGCCAAAAACCGACGATAAGGCCCATCCCGTCCACTTGCCCTCGGGGTGCTACTTCCGCGATATTCAACCGCTCCTCGATTGCCGAATGCGTGGCGTAGTTTGGTATCAGGGCGAAAGCAACGGCGGTGACTGGAAATATCGCCTCATGCTTTCCGCGCTGATCGAAGACTGGCGGAACGGCTTCCAGAACCCGGATTTGGCCTTTCATATTGTCCAACTCCCGCACGCCGCGGGGTGGGACTGGGGGCGTGAGTCGCAGACCCTGACGGCGCTTCAGGGCAGAAACACCGGCCTGGCGGTGATCAGCGATTTTGGCGGGACCATTCACTCCAACCCGAAACGGCCGGCGGGCGACCGGCTGGCGCTGGCGGCGCGTGGCATCACCTACGGAGAGAAGATCGTCTATTCCGGCCCCATGCTCAAGAGCGTCGCGTACGACGGGGCCAAGGCGGCGCTCGAGTTCCATCACGTCGGCGGCGGACTGGTTGCCAAGGAGATGTGGTTGGATCCGAACGCCGATGTCCAACCCGGGGGAAAAGGCTATCCCGCCTATCGCGTCAAAAATGGCTCGACCGCGAATGCGGCGCTTGTCGGGTTCGCCATCCGCGGCGCCGACGAGAAATACTGGCCGGCGCAGGCCGAGATCGTCGGCAATACGATTGTCGTCACCAGCGATAAGGTGCCCGCGGCGGCCGGAGTGCGCTACGGGTTCCACACCAAGGATGCGCCGTTCTGCAATCTCTACAACCGAGAAGGTTTGCCCGCCGCGGTGTTCGGCACGGATGGAGTCACCGCGCCGCTGACCCTGTCTGCCGGTCCGGGTGGTGCGGTCGCGCCAGACAAGGCGATGATCGTGGCCAAGGGGGCGCCGATTCCTATCCGCGCCACGCCCGCCCCCAACCATCTCTTCGCGGGCTGGACCGTTCTGAAGGGGGCGGCGGAGTTGGCGGATCCCAAGGCCGCCGACACAACCATCCGGGTCTTTGGTAATGCAACGATCCGGGCCAACTTCTCGTTACGAGTCGCCTGCGCGATCGAGGGGCCAGCGAATCCAACCCTGGCGAAGGTTGGAACGAAACTGAAACTGACAGCGAAGGCATCCATCCTGCAAGGCGACAGCGCCATTCGGAAGGTCGAGTTCTTCCGCGGCGACGTCAAGATTGGCGAAGCCGCGATCCCGCCCTACTCCTGCGAGTGGTCCGATGTGCCGGCGGGCAGTCATACGGTGACTGCACGGGCCACGGACAGCACGGGGCTGACCGCCACTTCGACGCCGGTATTCGTGGTCGCCACGTCCAGCGGTTCGTGGGAGCACATCCACGCCGAGGGGGGAACGACGACCTATTACACCGAAAGCGACACGAACTGGACGGTGCATACCTTCACCGGCAGCGGCACGCTCCACGTTAGCGACAGTGGCGAAGTC
>JBAXFO010000972.1:0-2047 GCA_037139885.1 Planctomycetota bacterium | reverse complement strand
TTCCACATCGGCCGCGAGCACAACAACAAGCAACGTCGCCACTAGGTTCTGGCCGAGGAAGTAACGGTCGGGAAATGTGCTGCGGTAACCGCCGAGATGCGCGGCAAGTTCGCCGCGGCGAAGCACGAGCACGGTCGAGACGAGCGTTACCGTCGCGATCGCCGCAATCACAACGGCCCGGTGCCGCGGTAGTACAATCCGCCATGCTCCCGCGGCCGCTCCCGCAGCGATCGCGAGCGTGCTCCAAGTCGACAAGTGTCGATAGAACGGCCAGACGAGCGGATACAGCAGGCCGCGGGCAAGACCCATTTCGACAGCTCCGGCGATGCCGACCGGAGGCGATGAACTCTTTTTAAGGGGGCTCCGTGATGTAGGTAGGCCATTGATAGCGATGCACGCCACAGCGAGCAGGCAGAGGCTTGCGAACGCCGTTTCCCTCACGAGGCGGCGGAGCGGAATCCTCTCGGCGAGCCACCGGTGTGCCGTCGGCCAGACTGTCGCGGCAAGCATGGCGATGCAGATCGGATTAGTCGCCGTGCAGACGAATAGTCCTAGGTCGATCGGCAACGCCTGCCAGAACGTTCGCACGGAGGTATTGCGGTACCATAGCAGCACGAACGCTATGTACACAAACACGAAGCCGACGTTCGCCGATCGGCCCAAGATCTCGAATCCCGACCACGAGTGAATGCCGAGTGGCATGACGCAGACCAGCAGCCACGCCAGCCATCGCCAGGTGGCCGGCAGCTGCCGCCGAAGAAGGAGCAATGGCAGCGCCGCCGTCGCGGCAAAGAACACGTAAGAGACGACGGCGATGCACTCGGGAATACTGAAAACGTCGCCGCAGCACCAGTTGGCGAGTTGAATGCCGAGCCATATCACGATCACGTTGCCGAGGATGACATAGTCACTTCTTGCGTGCAGAGCTGTCTCCCAGAAGCCCCCTGTGATCACCTTCGAAGTCCACACCCAGTCCTCGGCGAAGAGGTAAGGCGACACGTACGCCGCCGGTGCTCGGGCGAAATAGATGACCGTGCCGAGCGCGGTCGCCATGAGAAACTGAAACACCGGCGACAACACGACCCTGGCGAGAAGGCTACGGAGGTTATCGGGGGCGATGATAGCACCTGATTTCGCCATGGGCTAGCCTCGGTCCTTTGCGTAGACGGGCTGCAGGTCGAGGGTCGCCGATTTCGGAATCGCTGGGGTGGTTTCCTGACTTTTGGTTGTGATCTGAATCGGCAGTCGCCTACCCGCCCAGACACCCTTGTTGCGGCCGATTTGCGGGGCAAAAAGTGGCAGACCAGCCGGTCGCGACGGTCGATCCTCCGCGGAGCGGATTTGGAGCGTGTAGTGGGCTGAAAAACTGTCGGGGACAGGCTCGAACGCAAGTTCAATGGTCCCCCAATCCCGTACCGATGCAGTTGAGAACGCCCCCTTTCGGATCTCACGCTTCGAGCGTCCATCCGATGAATGCTCAAGCAACGACCACTCGCACCTATAGTCGTCCGGCGTTTGATTCCAGGTCACGGTTAGCAGTCGCAACCCGGTAAGTCCATTACTAACGGCATCGAACCTCTGCTCCACCATGGTACCAGTGGTTAGTTCGACGGAGCCTAGAGCCGCCCCCATTTCCACGCCGGCCGTTTCCGACTGAAGTCGCTGTCGCTCGACCACAAAGAGGGGCCGCGCCCAAGTCTCGACCGCAACAAACGCGACGGTCGTCGCCCCTGCCAGTATCGCGACGGCGATCACCCATGCGCCCGTCAACTTCGCCAGGGAAAGCATCGTCGTGTCGATGGAGCGGATGGCGTTTGTCATCGCTCTCTCCTAGTCAGATCGGTTTCGCCGCCGCGACATCGCCGGTCGAAGATGAAGACTCGATGAGCCTTGCCCGCAGTTTCGCGAACTCGGCTACGGTGGCCGACTGATCGATTCACAGCAGCGTGTAACCGTTCTGCCCATACGCTTGGAACGCCGTTGAGTCGAGGTCGAGCATGATCTCGGCAGATGCCAGCGGTATTCGCTTTTTCGCCTCGTTCAACGC
>JBAXFO010000971.1:0-2048 GCA_037139885.1 Planctomycetota bacterium | reverse complement strand
ACCATATCCGGTTGGGTTCACGACCCGGTCGGCAACCAGTTTGACGTGCGGCCATGCGGCCGAGTCGCCGGTCTTTGCCTTGAAGAAGACCCAGGCGGCATCGTGATTGTGGCTGGTGCGCCAGGATTCTTTCCAGGAGACATCGAACGAGATCGTCGCGGTTTTCGCATCCCGCGCGGCCACCGTGACGTTTTCGAGCGTCACGGCACATTGGTTATTCCAACCGTTCGGCGAGTGCCGCAGAACTTTTCCGCCTCTTTCCGAAATCGGCGTCGCAACGACTCTTCCTTGTGGCTTCAACTCGAATGGGACGATTTTCGCGGTGCGGACGCCTCGGAATCCGACCTGCTGGTTGGAATGCCGATTCCGAGCCGGCAGAAGAGGGGAGGTTGCATTCATGGATTCGCGATCGGAGGTTCGCAGTTCCGCCGAATCGCCGTCGCGCAGCGTTCCGCCGCGTCTGCCGAATCCCCAACCCCAATCCTCCGGCGTCCGCAGATCGGCTCCTTCGCCGATTGTCGCGAACGGCGCGGGCCAGGCGCCGTGCGTGCCCGCGAACCGACGGCCGGCGATGTTGCCGACTGTCACGACGCGATCCTCAAGGTTGCCGCTCAGATCCATGATGCCCCAATAGGACGCGCCAGCGGCGACCCGATCGCTCTCCGGCGTGGCGAAGATCCCCCCGCGCGGGTTCTGTTTCAGAGCATCCGCGGGAACTCCCCCCTTGGCTTCCTTGCGGACCGCGCCGCCCCAAACGGCGTTGCCGCGGATGGCATCGGGGCCGTTCGCTCCCTTCCAAGAAACGCGTTCGTCGGACTTGCCGGCATTGGTGACGACGTAGCCGTCATTTGGACCAGCAGCTTTCTTGCTGGTGTTCGAACCAACAATCGCCGGCGTCCCCCAGGCAAATTCGTCCGCCACCGGAAGCAACGGTCCGCGGCAAGACTTCTCGTATTCGAGTTCCGTCATCGGTCGCAGGCCTGCCCAGGTCGCGTAGCGCGTATGTTCATAACTCACGAGCCCCGCACACGGCTTGAAGGGAGTCGCGGTCGTGTAAACCGCTGGGGCGTCTGGCGTCCCGGGCGTCACGACGCTGATTCCGTTGAAGATGATGTCCTTATCCTGGAACGGAAGGATCCAGCCCGGGCCCGTGGCGCCATTGCCCTTGGATATGGGTGGAGGGAGCCGGTCGGCGAAGGGGAGTGAATTGAGGTAATCCACGAACTGCCCCTCGGTCAATTCGTGCCGCATGCAGTAAAACGCGGCGTATCCCTTTGGGAAGCGGGCCGGCAGCGTCTTCAGCACCCCGCTTGAGAAGTCGTCGCCCCTGAGTCGCACGCCGATCCCATCACGACTTCCAAGGTTCTTGGGACTCTCGCCGCCGAGCGTGATTTCGTCTTCACTCTCGACGCGGAAGGGCGCGGCGGTATCGCCGGCGGAGAACTGGGCGGCGACCTTGGCGGTCGAGCCATCGCCAAGCCAGAAGGCGCATTCGGGCACATTGACCATGTGGATGCTAAAGACTTTCAACTCCGCAGCTTCGACATCCTTCACGCCATCCAATTCGTTCAGCCAACTCAGCCTCACTCCCTTCCAGTCGTTCGCGCCGCTGCCGACGGTCACGCGATAGACGAAAACACCGGCCCCTTTCGTGCCATCGTCCGTCAATCCGACGTCGAGCTTCGCCGTCGAGGGCGCCGAATGATCCGCAGCCTGCGCCGAGAGCGTCGCATGGGACCATCCTTTGGCGCCAGGCGTCCGGAACTGGGCGAAGACCCATGCGGCATCCCAGTTTTCCAGCTTCAGCGTTCCCTTGCCTCCGTGTTCCTTCTCCGATACCTCCCAAGCCTCGCGCCAGGAATGATCCCATGCCAGGTCAAACGTGATGTTCGCCCGCCCGGCCGGACCTGCGGTTGTCTTGATGCCGGCGATGCGAATCGGATCCGCATTGCCGGTGCCTCGGAAGCGGGCGGCGGCAGGGCCTGTGTCCGCCGCCCGCCCGTGGCGCTCTCTTGCCATCACCAGGCACAAAGCGATCACGATTGGGG
>JBAXFO010000970.1:0-2048 GCA_037139885.1 Planctomycetota bacterium | reverse complement strand
CCTTGGTATCGGGATGCGACGCGAAAAGACCGTTCCTGGTCGGCACGTCCTTGTTGCGATCGTCGAGCCGCTGCAGGAAATCCGCGAGCGTGGCGGAGGCGTAGCCGAGTTTCGGCGTGATCGTGGTCGAGTACTTGTCGGCATCGAGCTCGTCGTTCCGATCGAACTTGCCTTCGAGCACCATGTCGTAGGCCATGTTCGTGAGCTTGTCGAGATAGGGGCCGCGATCCGAGAGCGCCGCGTCCGAGGCCAGCTTCTCGGCGTTGGCCTTCCGGATGGAATCGACCGTGTGCTTGTGCACGACATGACCCATCTCATGGCCGAGGACCGCGGCCAGCTCCGCCTCGTTCTTGATCAACCCGAGCGCGCCGCGCGTGATGTGGACGAACCCGCCCGGCGAGGCGAACGCGTTGACGCCATCGGTGTCGAGCACGATAAACGTCCAGGGCAGCTTGGGCCGTTCGGTCTCCGCGGCGAGGGACAGACCCACCAGCGTCACGTACTTCGTGACGGCGGAATCCTGCACCACGCCAAACCGCGCCCTGACTTTTTCGCTGATGGACGCGCCGAGCTTGATCTCTTCGTCTTCCGAGATGTTGAGCGAATCCAGTTTGCTCTTGGCGGCCTTCGCCTGCTGGGCCTTGTCCAGAAGCCCTCCGAACTGCGCGCGGGCCGGGCTGGACCAGGCCCCGAGCGCGAGGACGATCGTGCCGACAATAATTGTTTTCACAACGCCTTTCATAGTGATGCCTCTTCTTTCGTTACGGCCGGGCTCGGCGCGGCAGGCTGGGGGGTCGCAGCCGGCGCCAAAGGATCGGTCGGTGTCAGAACCTCGAAAATCGCCACCGCTTGGCTCTTGCCTTTGACCACGACGTCGCCAAGTGGCTTCAAGTCGTAGGTCTTCGTCAAACGGCTCTTGGTGTATTCGCTGATGATAATGCGGGTGCCATACTGTTTGTTCAGGGATTCTAGCCGTGACCCCAAGTTTACGGAATCGCCAATCACCGTATAACTCATGATGGCGTCCGAGCCGATATTGCCCGCAATCATGGGCCCGGTATTGACGCCAATCCCGATATCGAGTTTGGGCCGCCCCTCCGCCTCCCACCGCAGATTGAGGGTGTGAAGCGCGTCCAGCATCTCCAGCGCGGCATCGACCGCGTGCTCGGCGTGGAGCGGGTCATCGAGCGGCGCCCCGAAAAGGGCCATGACCATGTCGCCGACGAATTTATCGACCGTCCCCTTGTGGCGGAATACGATGCCGACCATCTGCGTGAAATACTCGTTCAGCGTGTGAACGATGTCCTCCGGCTGGCCTTTCTCGGACACGGTGGTGAAGCCTCTGATATCCGAGAACAGCACGGTCATCTCGCGCCGTTGCCCGCCAAGTCGCGCAAGCGCGGGGTTCGACACGAGCTGGTCGTATACATCCTTCGACACATATTGACCGAAGAGCTTCTTCATCTTCCGCTTCTCTCGGCCTTCGACGATGTACTGATACCCGACGCCGCCAAACAGCGCGAACGCGCTGGTCAGAATCGGCTGCGACACATTCAGCCAGTAGCCGCCCGCGAACAACCACGTCGCGATCGCGCCCGCCACCGTCAGATAAGCTATCGTCCCCACCGTCGCCCAGCCCGCGGGGACCGTCGTCGCGGCGATCCCGATCGCGAGACCCGCGGCAACCACCGTCGCCACGCGAACGGCCGTGGACGCCGGCCGCACGAAACGGCGCGACAGAATCTGGTCAGCGACAGCGGCGTGAATCTGACTGCCGGGCATCTTGCCGTGCGAGAACGGCGTCTCGAAGACGTCAAAGAGCCCGGACGCCGTCGTGCCGACGAACACCATCTTGTCGCGGAACACCGACGGGTCGATGTCCGGTTTCTGCCCGGCAAGAATCTGTTCCTGCGAGTAGAGCAGATCGAAGAACGAGTACGTCGGATACGTGTGGCTCTTCAAGTCCGCCAACAGCGCCGGGCCCCGGAAGTCGATGAGCCCCCACAGGTACTTCTCCGTGCCCGCCGACGTGCCGACCTCCCGCCACT
>JBAXFO010000969.1:0-2049 GCA_037139885.1 Planctomycetota bacterium | reverse complement strand
TGACGCGTCCCTCAGAAGTCGCGGCGTGCGCAAGTCCATGAAATATTTGAGTTTATGGCCATCCCAGTCTTGACGCCGCTCGGCAGGAGTGATACAACTTCTTTATCCAAAAGGAGTTGTGATTTTCATGAGGCATGCCGTCAACCCGCTACAACCACGTCTCTTCGACCCCTTTCAGCAGATCATTCCGCCCCTCGGACTCAAATACCTCGCCAGCGGCTGGCAGAGCCTCTTTCGCGCCTTGCTCCTGGAACTCATGCCCGTTGACAAACTCGGCGACAAGCTCCATCCCATCCTCGGTCGGCCTTCCAAGGAACTTTATTCCGTCGCTGGGCTGCTGTTTCTGCAAGAACTCAAGGGCTGGACCAACGACGACGCGGTCCATGCCTATCTCTTTCACACCGATGTGCAGTTCGCTCTCAATCTCAACCCGGGCTTCGACCAAATCTCTCTCGCCAGTTTCGAACGCTATCGCGCCCACTTTATCGTCGATGATCTGGCCGCTCAACTGATGAACGACATTACGGCGAAGTTGGTCGACGTGCTCGACCTGCGCGTCGATCAGCAACGTCTCGATTCCACGCACGTCTTCAGCGACATGGCCAGCTTCGGTCGCACGCGCATGATGGCGGTCTGCAACAAACGTTTTCTCATCCAAGTTCAGCGTCATCATCTCGATGACTTCAACGCCTTGCCCGAAGAACTCCGCAAACGTTACTCGCCCGCGCAAGCGAAGTTGTTTTCGGCGAAAGGTCTGTCCGCGGAGCAGCGTGGCAAGAATCGCCAGCAAGTTGCCGAGGACATGCGCGACCTCGTCAATCGCTTCGCCGACCACGCGGGTTTGAACGATCGGCCCAGCTATCGAGCGATGGTGACGGTGTTCGGCCAGCAATGCGAAGTTGTCGAGGACAAGATCGTCATCAAGGCGAAGACCGGCGGCGCGTGCGTGCAGAACCCGTCGGACCTGGACGCGACCTACGATGCTCACAAAGGCCAGGGCTTCAAGGTGCAGTTGGTCGAGACGTGTTCCGACGAGAACGATGTGCAACTGATCGTGTCGGCGATCCCACAGACGGCGGCGGACCACGACGCGAATTCGTTGGCGCCGGTGTTGGAGGATCTCAAGAACAATGATCTCCTGCCCGAATCGATGTTGGCGGACACGGCCTACGGCAGCGACGAAAACGTGCAGGCGGCGGCGGACCTGGGCGTCGAGTTGGTGACGCCGATGCCCGGCATGGAACCGGCGTCGAAGTCGGACGACTCGCCAGTGATCAACGCGCCGGTGATCGACGAGGCAACAGCAACGGCAACGCCGCTGGAGAAGCTGACGATCGACGACTTCGCGGTGAATGAGTTCACGGGCAAAGTCGATGCGTGCCCGAGCGGACGGATCCCGCTGAACGTGCTGTACAATCAGGGCCCGAACGAGGACAAGACGAAGATCGAGATGAAGCCGGAAGATTGCGAGACCTGTCCGTTTCGCGAAGCCTGTCCGATCGAGAAAACGAAGAAGGACAAATACACGCTGGACTACACCGCGAAACAACAGCGCCAAGAAAGTCGACGACGCGAGGAAGACACCGATGCGTTTCGCGAGAGATATGCGAAACGTTCGGGCCTGGAGTCGACGAACAGCGGCTTGAAGCGAAAGCACGGCCTCGGACAATTACGAGTGCGCGGCCGACCCGCGGTAGGGCACGCGCTCTACCTAAAAATCGCCGGCTGGAACATGAACCGAGCTACGGCGAGCGGCAAGCTCGCGTCGGAAGTGGCGGCGATACTGAGGAGTTTGGGCTTCGGAAGCTGGCTGGCGGCGTGCTTTTCGCTATTCTGCGCGGTAATGAGCGTCTACCGCCGCTGGTGCCGCGACCTCAAGGCGAACGCCGCCTAAAGCCGACGGCACCGAAAATCAACACGATCCAAAGCCGGTATTTTTGAGGGCGGCGTCAGAATTGGAGCTCCACCCGCGAACCGCCGCGGGGCCAGCTGGAGCCTTCAAGGTCGAGCGCGTTGATCGTGCCCGTCACCGTCTCGCCCGGTTTCAGA
>JBAXFO010000968.1:0-2064 GCA_037139885.1 Planctomycetota bacterium | reverse complement strand
TAATTCTCGCCACGAGTTCGCCGTCAAGATTGCGTCATCGAGCCGTTCGAGTCGATCAAGATCGTTGATTGAAGCCAGCGCAGCTTCCGCGGCGGCGTCAATGTCGCCGAAGCGTTTTCGGCCTAGTCGAAGCAACGTACTGATCTTGCCTCGGATAATGCCGCGAGCTTCGCCCCGGGCCTCGCCGCGTGCCTCGCCGCGTGCCATCCCTTCATCCATCACTTCATCAAACGCCGTCGATTCTTGCATGAGTCCAATCCCTCGATAAATCGAAGCGAGATCGCCTTTGGCCACTCGTAGACCGGTCAAAATATAAGCTGCCGTCATCAGACGCACGGCCTCCGCGCGACTTGTTTCTTGGCCGAGGCGGCGGTCGATTTCGCGGACAATATCGCGTAACGCATCGGGCAGCGCTTGGCCTGTTGGCATCTCACACAGAGTCGCAAGGGGCAGCGCCGCCAGCCCCGCTCGCAAGTAACTGTCCACAGGTTGCCGCCAGAGACGAATGACCCGATAACCGAATTCTACCCGGCAATCGTCCGCACCGTAAGACAGTTTTCCGGTCAGATTGGTCCCGTCCGCCTTCGGACGCAGCAACACCAAGATCGAGCGCACTTCGACTTCGTGCCGTAAATGAATGGACGCGTTGTAAAAATGCAATCGGCCCGGAAGGCCGGGGTCCGGGCCCGATTGAAAGTTCAGGTCGACAACGCTGTGAATTGGAGAGCCATACGCCAGCGCAACATCGGTCGCCGCCGAAATCGTGGACAGATCGATATTGAGGGGCGTCACCGGTTCGTTCGCCGGCAACCCGAACACGTCGACGAAGTCCGCCGGGTGTTGGGCGATGATGTCTTTGAGCGTGGCGTCGAAGCGATGCGACATGACCGGAGTTCCGCAAGAAAATCCAACGTTCCTGTTTGCCGGGAAACGTGAACGTTGGAGCCTCGACCACGCCTCGCCGAATCACAAGGCCGGCGCCTCGTCGAGGATTTCGATCCCCGGCAATTTTTTCCCCTCCAGAAATTCGAGGCTCGCGCCGCCCCCGGTCGAGATGTGCGTGAACTTATCCGCCAAGCCGAACTGCGCCACGGCCGCGGCCGAGTCGCCGCCGCCGACGATGGTGATGGCGCTGCTGTTGGCCAAGATCTCGGCAAGGCCGCGGGTCCCCTTCGCGAAGTCGGGGATTTCAAAGACGCCGACCGGCCCGTTCCACACAACGGTGCCCGCGTTCTCCAAAGTCTCCTTGTAAAGCTCGAGCGTCTTGGGGCCGCAATCGACGCCTTCCATGTCCGCGGGAATGTGATCGAGATCGACAACTTTCGTATTGGCCCCGGCGGCGAACTTATCGGTCACGAGCACATCGACCGGCAACAGCACCTTCGCTTTGCATGTTTTGAATTTTTCGAGCAGTTCCTTGGCCGTGCCCAGAGCCTCGGCTTCGCACAGCGACTTGCCGACTTCTTTGCCCATCGCCTTGGCGAACGTGAAGACCATGCCGCCGCCGATGATGAGCGTGTCGACTTTATCGAGGAGCGCGTTGATGACCGGGATCTTCGTACTCACCTTGGCTCCGCCGATGATGGCGACGAGCGGGCGTTTCGGTTCGTCGAGGGCTTCCTTTAGATATTTCAGTTCTTTCTCGATGAGGAAGCCGCACGCCTTCGGGGACAAATGCTTGGCGGCCCCCGAGACAGAAACGTGGTCGCGATGGACGACGCCGAAACCGTCGCTCACGAAAACATCCGCGAGCTCGGCCATGGCCTTGGCGAAGGCGTCGCGTTCGGGGGTGAACTTTTTCGTTTCCTTGTTCTTCTTCTCCTCCTCTTCCTTGTGGAAGCGGACATTCTCAAGGAGCAACACGTCGCCCGGCTTGAGGGCGTCGACGAGTTTTTTCACTTCGGGTCCAACGCAATCGGGAGCCAACGGCGCCGGTTTGCCGAGCAATTCGCTTAACCGCGCAGCGATCGGTTTCAGGCTCGCTTCGGGAACGACTTTACCGTCGGGCCGGCCCAGGTGGGCGGCGATAAGGACCTTGGCGCCGCCGGCGATGAGGTGTTTGAT
>JBAXFO010000967.1:0-2064 GCA_037139885.1 Planctomycetota bacterium | reverse complement strand
GGGAATTAACCGATCTCACGCAAATTACGGCCGGCGAATTGAACTGCCGCTTCGACAAAGTCGATCGGCATCTGGCGAAGATCTCGTTCTTCGGCTCCATCAGCGGCGTCGGCGAAAACGGCCCGACTCGGCACGACCTCGACGGCTTCTGCTATTTCGATCTCAACGCCAACATGCTGACCTATGTCTCGCTCAAAGGCACCGAACACCTCGCCAATGAAAAGGAACGCTCGCAAGGGAAGGTCACGGGCACGTTCGTATTGACGCGCGAGCCCAAGGCCGCTCCGGCCGCCATCGCGCCGGAAGTGAATCTGGCTCTTGATCCCAACGAAGATAACACGCGTCTGCTCTTTGAGGACGACGAGATCGGCGTGCGCTTCGCTCACTCGCGTAAATGGAAGCCCCGCATCGAAGGTTCCCAAGTGAGGCTCGAAGATTTGCGCGGCAATGGCATGGTGTTGTCGATCGACGCCCTCAACCGCACGCCGACGATGCAACAGTTTTTGGATGAAGCCCGCCTGGGCATTCAGCGGCGCAAAGCGACCGTGGCGTTCGTCGGACCGAAGCAACCAGTCCAGCGTGAACCGACGAACGTGGAAATGCTGTCGCTCGACGTCGAAATGCCCGCCGACGCCCCGTCGCAGCGGGGCATCGTGGTCTTGGCCATCGTGCGCGATGAAGCCGCCGGGGCGACTTTGGCGGCCACATTGCTGACCAGCGACCGCTCCACCGTCGCGCGCGACGTGGAACGCATCGCGACGAGCATTCGCCTGGCCAAGTCGAGGTGAGCATGAAAAGATCCGCTAACCGGTCGCGCGAGTCGTGCCGGATGCAGCGCGCGAGTCGAGCGTAAGTTATCGCAATCTCCCCACGTCCCTTGACTTTACTTCCCCTTCCCAAGTACATTTGAGGGAAGTCTCTCCACCGAAATGAATCGGCTGGCAATTCGGCCCCGACCCGGGAGTCGTCCCGTCGTGAAAGCGTTCATCAGCGATATCCACAGCAATCTTGAAGCCCTCCAGGCGGTGCTTGAGGATATTCGCCAACATAACGTCACAGAGATTTACTGCCTCGGCGACATCATCGGTTATGGCCCCAATCCGCGCGAATGCGTCGATCTGGTCATGCAGTGCCCCGTGGTGATTCTCGGCAATCACGATCAGGGAGCCATGTTCGACCCGGACGGCTTCAATCCCCCCGCCGAACGCGCCATCTTTTGGACCCGCTCGCAGCTCGAATCGCCGACCGAGAGCCTGGAAAAGAAGGAAGCCCGCTGGTACTTCCTCGCCGAACGGCCACGCGTGCATCGCGAGAACGGCTGTCTCTTCGTGCACGGTTCCGCCCGCAATCCGCTCAACGAATACGTCTTCCCCGAAGACATTTACAACCATCGCAAGATGGACCGCATTTTCGGTCTGGTCGACCGCGTCTGCTTCCAGGGGCACACGCACGTCCCGGGCGTCTTCCTCGAAAATTTAGGCGAAGATTCGTATCTCTTCCATTCTCCCGAAGAGATCAATTACAAGCACAAGCTCGACGCCCGCAAAACATTGTGCAACGTCGGCTCCGTCGGCCAGCCGCGCGACACCGACTGGCGCGCTTGCTATGTCCTCTTCGATGGCGAAACCATTTACTATCGCCGCGTCGAATACGATATCGAAACGACCATTCGCAAGATCTACGAAGTGCCCGAACTCGACAACTTCCTCGGCGACCGCCTGCGCGATGGGCGGTAATCGACGGTCCCCGTCTTGGTAGCCCGACGCGTCAGCGAGGGAGCCCTTGCTAACGCCAGCGACGGATTTGCGTTCGCGAACGTAAGCGAATGAGTCGATGCGTCGCTCGATGACGAATCGGGAGCTGAAATCTGGTCCCTAAAAAGTTCGAGATTTTTCGGTACGACCGACGACGTATGGTTGAATCCATTGCGTTCAGCTGGCGATTTTTAGACCCCATCGCCCGTTTCTCGCGGCGCTTGACGGACGGTAACGGTCGCTCGAAAGCGCTTGCGACGCCTTTGCAAGCGCACTTTCACATCCCCAAGTTTACCCGAATCGGGGACGA
>JBAXFO010000966.1:0-2068 GCA_037139885.1 Planctomycetota bacterium | reverse complement strand
GATATGGACGTTGGCCGGTCGCCCTCCAGAGAGCGCAAGCCGCCTCGGTCTCGGGGGGATTGGAGCGGTATTCGTCGGCGACGCCAAGCGGGGCGTCGACGAGGCGCTCGGCGGGCACAAGGCCGAGCGCGCGGATCTGTTCCGCGACCAAGTCGTTGGAAGTGAAGACGATCGCCGCCTTTTGAAAACCGTTCAGAATTCTCCGCACCATGGCCCGAAACCAGCGTGGCCGAGGCTCACGGACAGGGTCCAGCACGGCGCGAAACGTGTCGAGGTCATGGCAATAGACCCCGGTCCGCTCGGCGGGCAGCGAGTTGATGAGTTGCGAATAACTGTGATCGACGAGATGAAAGAATTCCGCGTTCGCCCGGCAACGGGCCGCATGCCGTGGATAATCCCACAGGCGATTGAGCAGGCGATCGGCGTTGAACGCGCGTCGTTGGCGGCCGATCCAGGGCAAGCGTTGCAAGCGAGGGCGAAAGGGGGGGCAAAAGTCGAGCGCCGCGATGCGCTCGCTGCAGTCGTGGCGGAGATGCCGGGTGAGCATCTCCGCACACAGATCCATGCTCGGCCAACCTTCCTCGGGAAAATCGCGAAAGATCCCTAGACGAGGCAAGTCGCGGCGGTTTTCCATCAGGGTCGCTCGTTCGCAGGCCGGGCAAGGGTGTCGGGGGGGGTTAGCCCTTTGCAGACGCGAATCGCTCCATGTCGCCTTGGACCATGGATTCGACCAATTGTTGGAAGGTATGCGTCGGTTGCCAGCCGAGAACCTTCTTGGCCTTCGAGGGATCGCCCAAGAGGAGCTGAACTTCGGCGGGACGGAAGAATTTCGGGTCGATCACGACATAGTCGCGCCAGTTGAGATCGACGCATGCAAACGCCGCCTCGACGAACTGCTGAACGGTCCAGGTATGTCCGGTGGCGATCACGTAATCGTCCGGCACATCCTGCTGCAACATCAACCACATCGCCTCGACGTAATCTTGAGCATGGCCCCAATCGCGTTTTGTGTCGAGATTCCCTAATGACAATTCTTTGGCCAGGCCGAGCTTGATCTTCGCGACGTGGCTGGTGATCTTGCGCGTCACGAACTCGAAACCGCGCCGCGGCGATTCGTGATTGTACAAAATGCCCGACGACGTGTGTAGGCCGAAGGCTTCGCGGTAATTCCGCGTCAGATCGAAGCCGGCGACTTTCGAGATGCCGTACGTCGAACGGGGATGGAACGGCGTCAATTCCGTCTGCGGCGTCTCGCGGACCTTGCCGAACATTTCGCTGGTGGCCGCGAAGTAATACCGGCATTTCGGCGCCGCCTGCTTGATCGACGCGAGAACGTGATGCGTGCCGTTGATGTTGGTGTTGAGCGTCGAAAACTCATCTTCGAACGAATAGCTGACGAAGCTTTGGGCCGCCAAATGGTAGCATTCGTCGGGTTGCACCTTGGAGATCACTTGAAAGATGCTGGGGTAGCTTTCCAGCGAGCCGGAGTGAAGCTCAAGCTTCGGCAGAATGTGGCGAATGCGCCAGACGCGATGATCGTTGTTTTCCAGAGCGACGCGGCGCACGATGCCGTGCACGCGGTAGCCTTTTTCCAGGAGGAGCTCGGCAAGATAGGAACCGTCTTGGCCGGTGATGCCGGTGATCAGTGCAGTCTTCAAAGCGAAGCCCTCAAAGTCGCGATCATGCGTTCGCAACAGAACAAGGAGCGATACCCCTGGCGAGCCCGGTCGCCGAGGCGTTCGCGGACCTCGGGCGCACCGAGCAGCATTTCGGAACGCTCGACCATCCCCGCGCAATCGGCGGCGGGCAAAAGTTCGACGAGCGCCGCGGAGCGCCAGATCGGTTCGGTCACGACCCCCTCGGTCGTGACGATCGCCCGCCCCAGCGCCAGCCCAGCCATCACGCTGGTCCGTCGACTGCTCACACCATCAGAATATGGTTGCAACAACAGATCGCAAGCAGCCAAATGCTCGGCGGCTTCTCGAGCGGGCAGGTCGGCTCGGGCAACGATGCGGTCCGCGAGATCCGCGTTCGCCGCCATCATCGCGTCGGCAAACGCCACGCTCCC
>JBAXFO010000965.1:0-2069 GCA_037139885.1 Planctomycetota bacterium | reverse complement strand
CGACATTCAAGACACGACCCATGGCCTCAAAAGCCTGCACTTCAGCGATTTCGAGGTGGTCGACCTGACGCCCGTGGTGACCGATCTCAGCGTTCACAGCGGAGCCGCGGGCGCGTCGGTCACGATCACGGGCAAAAACTTCAGCGGCGCCAGCGGGCATTTGCAAGTCAACTTCGGCAGCGTGCCGGCGACATCGGTCACCATCGTGGACGACTCCCATGCGATCGCGATCGCCCCGGCGGGCAGCGGTACGGTCGACATCCGTGTGCAGTCGGGCGTCACCACGGCCGCCAATCCCGACAACATCAAGAACACCGTCTTCGGCTACGGCGTTTCGGCGATCTCCGCGGGCGACCGCTTCACGTTCGGCACACCCGTCAATCAACCGCCGACCGTCGCGACACGCGCCGCCGCCGCTCCCAATCCGATCACGGGTTTGACCACGACCCTCAGCGTGCTCGGAGCCGACGATGGCGGCGAAGCGGGTCTCATTTATACCTGGACCAGTTCGGGCCCGGCCGCGGTGACCTTTGTCCGCAATGCCGCGAATAACGCCAAATCGACGACCGCCACATTCACTCAGCCGGGCAGCTATACCTTCACGGTCACGATCGCCGACGCGAGCAATTTGACCGTGACCAGTTCCGTCAGCGTGTCGTTCCTTGTCGACAACACGCCGCCGACGAGCCAGGTCAATCGCTTGCCTGCCTTCGAGACCAATCCCAACTTCCTCGTCACCTGGACGGGCAGCGACAGCTCCGGCATCGCCAGCTACGATGTCTACGTCGCCATCGACGGCGGCGCTTATGCCGCCTGGAAGACGGCGACCCCATTGACGCAAGGGCTTTACGCCGGCGCCATTGGCCACCGCTACGATTTCTACAGTGTGGCCACCGACAACGCCGGCCTTCGCCAACCGACGCCGACCTCGCCCCAGGCCAGCGTCACGCTCAAGAAGTTCGACGTCCCACCGCCGCCCAACCTCTTCACGATCGCCACCAAGATCGCCCAGAGCGACGAGAACTTCAGCAATTTCATCCGGCAAGCGTACCTCGCATACCTGGGACGCAACCCCGACAGCGGCGGCCTCAATTACTGGCTGGGCCGTATGCGCTCGGGACAGACGACCGACGAACAACTCGAAGCGGAGCTCGTCGGCTCGGGCGAATACATCGCGGTCCACGGCGGTTTCGGCGCAGGCTGGATCACTGGCATCTACAACGATCTACTGGGCCGCATGCCCGCAACAAGTGAAGTGGCCGGCTGGGTCGCGCAGCTCACCCCCGGCGTCGCGCCGGTGACCATTGCGTTTCGCTTCGCTCACAGCGGCGAACGGGCCGCAACCCGAGTTCGGGACAACTACCAAAACTACCTGGGCCGTTCGCCCGCTCCCGCCGAGGTGAACGCCTGGGTCGATCAGTTCATGAATTACGGCATGACGACCGAGGTCATGGCTGCCCGCTTCGTGGGGTCGGCCGAGTTCTTCAACAATTCCGCGAAGGGGGCGAGCGTCTCTTCGGTCTGGATCGTCGCGGCGCATCAGGCGATTCTGGGCCGAGCTCCCACCCTGACGGAATCAACCTCGCTCGCGGCCGCGCTGCTGCCGCCGGCCAACCTCACCGCCATCGCCTCGCAACTCACGCATGCGGACGAAAGCTACAAGAACTTCATCGTGCAGGCGTACAACACTTACCTCAATCGCAGCCCCGATGTGGGCGGCCTGAATTATTGGCTCGGCTTGATGCGCTCGGGCCAGGTCAGCGACGAGAAGCTCGAAGCCTCGTTCGTCGGCTCGTCCGAATATATCGCGGCACATGGAGGCTCCGGCGCAGGCTGGGTGCGCGGCATGTACATCGATCTGCTCAACCGAACTCCAGCGCCCAGCGAAGTCAACGGCTGGGTCGCCACTCTCAACGCCGGCGCATCGCCCGTCGCCGTCGCCCTCGGCTTCGCCGCCAGCGCCGAGCGTGAAGGCATTCGCGTCCGGCAAAACTACCAGACGTTTCTGGGCCGCACCCCCGCAGCCAGCGAAGTGAACGGCTGGGTCGATCTCTTCGTCAACCGCGGCA
>JBAXFO010000964.1:0-2071 GCA_037139885.1 Planctomycetota bacterium | reverse complement strand
GGGGGACGCAGACCGAGGAAGCGGACCATGAGATCGTCGGTGACTTCGTCGTATTTGCCGCCGCCGATGCCATGGAGAAACAGGTCGCCCAGGAGCAGACGCGCAAACAAGGTCGTCGTCAAAGCGCGGGTGCGAATTTTGATGCCCTGGCGTTCGAGCGTCGGCCAAGATGCGGCCCACGTAGGCGCGTCGCCGGGAAGGTGAGCGGCATGTTTCGTTCCGGCGAAGAGATGGAGGCCCTGCGCATCGGCGCAGGCGAAGAGGCGTTGGCGACGGGCAGCTCGCGGTTGCCAGATCCAGAACGGCGTCTCGAACGTTTCGCCGCTGCGCGCCAGATCGGGAACGGGGTGATTCTTGCTCTTCAGATCGTGGCGGGCGCGATAGTCGTGGACGGCGCCGTTGTAATCGTTCACGAATCGCGGTAGATCGGCCAGCAACGTGCAGGCGAACCAGGCGAACGCGTCGGTTTGACACAAAGCGCTGAGGGGGACTTCGAATGGTCGCAAACCCATGGTCCGTTCGAGCGCCCGTCGGCCACGAACGATGCGCTCGCCGAGCAGCGGCGTAGTCGCTGCGGCCGCTTGCATCGCCTTCCAAACTTCCCCCACCCACGGTTGAAACGGCCACTGGCGAGTCAGCGCGTGCACGCGCTGGGGGAGAGAATTGAAGATCGACGCGTCGAGAACGCGACGTTCTTCAAACGGATTCTCGCCGCCGGTTTGATCGAAGGGGACGCTGACGACACGCATCCCATCGGGAACGCGCAGCACCGGCGATTTGGCGACATCGTTATCGACGACGATGTTGAGCGGCGTGGCCTGATGCTTGCCCGCCAGCGCTTGGAGGATAAAGTTCTTGATCCAAACGCCCGGATGAAACAGTTCGGGCTGATGCCCGGCGACGAGCCATGTCGATGTGGGAAAATCGGGGATCGGTTCGCCCGCAGCAGCCAAATAGGCGTGCGTGGCTTTCAGGGTTTCGCGGCGGGCTTGAGCGCGAAGGTCGGCCAACGGACATCCGAGCAGCGAGCCGGCGATCAGCCGGTTCGCCCGGAGCAGATCGCCGACGGCCTCGAGCGGTGGAAAAGCGAGAAGATCGCCGTGAGAACGGGGCGCCTTCAGGCGTGGCAGGTGAACCGGCAGCATTCGCGGGCTTCCTCGGCCATGGCGTCGTCGATCACGCGGCGGTAATAGGCGAGCCGCTTGTCCGCGTCATCGAGGTTGCCGCCGAACGACCGATTCGGGTCGAGATAAATCCGCGGCACTCCCACTTCCTTGATATGAAGGCCGTGACATGCCGCCTGTACCCAAAGTTGCAATGGCATCCCCCAACCGGCTTCCGTGATATGCAGTCGCGACAACGCCTCGCGACGATACGCCTTGAAACCGCAGAACGCATCGGTGATATGGATGCCCAAAGCGTCGTTCAATTCGGAAGTGATCGTCTGGTTAATCTGCCGGCGGGCTTCGGGCGTCGGCAGGGTCGTCTGCCGAAAGTCGCGCAGATAACGGCTGCCGCTGACGATGTCGGTCTTGGAATCGAGCGCTTCGAGAAGCACCGGGATCCGGCTCGGTTCATGTTGGCCGTCGCAATCCATGGTCACGAGAACATCGAAATCGGAGGCGACGAAATGAGCGAACGCCGAGGCGAGGGCGGCTCCGTAACCGCGATTCTTGCCGTGATTGATGACGGCGATGTCGGACTGTTCGGCGAGGATTTGCGAGGTGCCATCGGTGGAACCGTCGTCGACAACGAGCAGGTCGGACGAATAGCGCCGGACCTCCGCGAGCACGTCACGAATGTGGCGTACTTCGTTGAAAACCGGGATCGCGGTGAGATAACGCATCGATTGCCCCCTCGTTGACTTTGCCTTGAGCCCGTCTCATTCTAAGCGAGGCGGTCAAGGTTTTGCAAATTTCTTGAATTTGCGGCAGAAGCCGAATCATTGCGCAGCCGCCACCTTCCGTTCAAGTTCGGCACATTGCGTGCCGCGAATGAGGAATTTCTTCTCGCGACGCTGGTGTGCTCCCCAAAAAGTGGTCCACATGTTATGAGAGTCTCTGAGGCCCGG
>JBAXFO010000963.1:0-2074 GCA_037139885.1 Planctomycetota bacterium | reverse complement strand
ACTTTTGGTGCGGGTCCAGGAGGTGTATTCGGGCCTGTCAGCGGAGAAGGCGGAACGGATGCTCCAGGCGTTCGGCGGATAGACCCCTACCGCCTGGAGCGGGTCGGCTCCTCGAAAGACCACAGAGAGATCCTGGCCCAGTTGCAGACGACTTCCGACCGCCTGCTTGGGCCGGGGAAGTCTTCCAGCATCCGCGGCTTGTTCAAGCCCAGCACAGAGACAGTGAGGGGCCTCAAGCGGGCGGGCATCGAGGCGTTCCCGCTCGTCGAGCACGACCTGAACGGCGGGGCCCCTCTTTTCCATGCCGCCATCTCGAGCGCGAAAAAGGCAGCGACGTTCGGCGCCGCCGTCGAGGTAAAGAGCGTCGATCGTTCTTTACGGTGGCTCGCTGGAAGCTTCGGCCGAGGTGTCCAGGTCCACATTCGTGGCGATGTCGATCGCGGCACAAAGGCAGGCCACATTTACCCCGACCGGAGCTTCAACACCCCGGTCCTGAAGTTCTCCTTGGATCGCCCATTGAGCCAGAAGGATACGCAGAAGATCATTGACAAGTTCGGATTGCCGGGCCTGACAATCGGCCCAGAAAGCTTCGAGGTGTACTATGCCGAAGACCCCAGAGATCGAGGGAAGCTCGACAAATTCCGAGAGTCAATCAAACGGCTCCAATCCTCTCAAGGAAATGTTCGAGAAGCTGTGCGAGGAACTCACCGCCTCTGGATGTACGGTCAAGGAGATGGAGCCATCCCCTACGAGGAGGTTGAGGGCGAACTTCGTACCGGCTCCACGAAGCAAAACCCCTCCGCAAGACGTCCCGGCCTCGCCGGTCTCGGATGACTTTTCCGCGAGTGACAACGACCCCATGAGCCGACGTCCCGATAAGGATTACACTCAAAAACGCACGCGGCCGAGAATGACAACGATCGACGAGAGTCAAGTTGTCCAAGACCCACTCGACGACGAGGCGGGACGTCTTATTCGAGAGGTTCTAGGCGAACGATCATTAACAAGGCGTCGCGAGCTTCGGGACAAACTGGTCCGGCAACTGAAGGCAAGCGGATACATCGACTTCATCGGCAATCCACTCAATTACCATCTTCGGACAACAGGGCAGTCCTATCTCTATCGAGTCCCCGAGACGAAGAAGGGGAATTTGCAGAAATTGCGAGGCAAGTTGATTCGTATTGTTTGCGTCGGCTCGACACGAATGGATCCCGACCTGATGGCCGGAGTATATCGACCAGCGGGTCACGGCAACTGAAGGTGCGAGAACCGGATGGGCCGACGAAACTACCCCGCCCGTCCCACAAGATTTCGACTTCCGACGCCAAATTCATGGAGTAACCGGCGCTCAGTGACTTCAAATTCGGCAAGAATGACCTCAAAGCGCTCCTCGGTACGGAGCCGAGAAAGACGCACCTGACAGTCTGCATCGCGTCGGCAAAGGGATGAAGATGAAGCTCGCCGAATTTAAACGAGCGCCTCCTGGGCACCGCCGACGAAGCGAACATCTCCCTGGCCACGGTCGAAGGCCCCTGGGCTTTTGATGGCGACTCAGCCGCGTTCCAACTCGCCTATGAAGCCAAGCGGATCGACCTGGCGTTTCTCTTCGATCCGATGATGGCCGTTCACACCTCGAACGTCGATCCACTGCCGCACCAAATCACCGCCGTTTTGGGCGAGCACGTCAGCCTCGCCGAACTTGCCCGATTCCCAGCCGTACTGCTCGAACCAGTGCAGGCAGAATTTCGTGTCGCCGTCGAAGTCAACCTCGGCCAAGAAGCGCGAGCGAACGAAGGGTAGTACGTTCGCGGTCGCCGCGACCGCTTGGTTTCGGGGATTGCAATCCCCGACGCCGTCCCGATGGCTTCATCATACGGCCGCGCAAAAGCCGGAATATCTCGCGCCGGGATCGAGGAACCGGCGCTCAAGCAACACCGCCCGCCCGATTCAATCTCAACCCGGCTGATAAACCGGCGACGGCAACTTCCGGAAACTTCGGATATCGACGTTATTGAATTACTTGGAGAAGTCGGAACGAGCTTTCTTCGGCACGAGCGGGGCCTCTTGTTTAGCC
>JBAXFO010000962.1:0-2084 GCA_037139885.1 Planctomycetota bacterium | reverse complement strand
GGGTACACGGAGACGTTCGATAATCCAAGGAAAATCCGTACCCAGTTCATCACCAGTGTGAGCAGCTGAAAAGTTGGTAGAATATTTGTACACGTTTTGCCGTTTTTGGCTTTGCGAGGCAAAGGTTTACCCGGAGGATTCGTCATGGCCGCGATCGTGTTGACTGCGGAACAGCAGTTGGAAGCCAAGGCGCTCGAGGGCAAGATTCGTTGCGCCATCGAACATGAGGTGACTTCCCTGGCTCAGCTTCTGGTGAGCAAGGGCGAGCGGGATTTGTTCGGAAAGACCGAGTTCGAAGTTCGCGACTTGGTTTTGAAGATCGGAGCCAAGGCGTACGAAGAACGCTTGCGCGAAAAAAAAACGGCTACGACGGATCGGCAGTAGAGTGTCCCTCGTGTCGGCAGTCGGCGGAGTTCCATGGGTATCGCCCGCTGCATCCGCTCAGCATTCTGGGATCGATCGCGCTTCAGCGGGCGTACTATTACTGCCACCTTTGCGGCGGCACGTTTCCCTGGGATGAACGCGTCGGCCTCACGGCGAAACGCTTGACGCCCGCGGCCGAGGAATTGGTGACGCTGGCGGGGACGACGGGCGAGAGCTTCGAGGAGGCGGCGGACAAGCTGCTGCCGAAAATGGCGTCGCTGCGTTTGTCGGAATCGACCGTGCAACGCACCAGCGAAACGGCGGGACAGCGATTAGCGCAAATCTTTAAGGACAAAAAGATTCTAGGCGGACCGACGCCGTGGACCTGGCACAAGGACGCTCGCGGCGTGACGTGCGCTTACGTCAGCATCGACGCGACGGGCGTACGGCAACAAGCCAAAGGAGGCGGCGCGGCGGAAGGCCGCATGCCTTACGTCGCCATGGTGTTCAATCCCGTTCCCGATCTGCCGCTGGATCATCCGCATCGTCCGCCCCGTTCGGCGACGATGCAAGCGCGGTACGTTTCGGGCCTTTACGACCTCGACGACTTGGGCCTGCTGACGCGTCGCCAGGCGGCCCAGGTCGGCATGTCGCGAGCGGAACACTGGATCGGCCTGAGCGACGGCGGCAACGGCTTGGAGAACTTTCTTCGTAAGAACTTCCCCGGGCCTATCGGCGGCGGCGAGTTGACCGTGATCCTGGATTTTTGGCACGCGTCGGACTCGCTGTGCAAGCTGGCGAAAGCCCTGCATCCCGGCGACGAGACCGCGCGGCAAACGCTGCTGACAGCATGGTGTCACACCATGAAGCATGAGGGAGGCCGCCGCATCGTCGAGGAATTGGAGAAACTGCCGCTGCCCCCGCGCAAGCCGGCTGTCCAAGCGCAATACGATGAAACGCTGAACTATCTCCGGAACAACCGCCACCGCATGGACTACCCGACCTATGTGGCCAACGGCTGGACGATCGGCTCCGGCGCGATGGAATCGGCGTGTAAAACCGTCGTCTGCCAACGCCTCAAACTGGCTGGCATGCGTTGGCGCGAACCCGGCACCAACGAAATCTGCCACCTGCGAGCGCTGTATCGCAGCGATCCTCAACAATGGGATTTATTCTGGTCGCGAAATGTCCAGGCATGAACAAATGATCTACCAACTAATATGACGCTCACACCGGTGTCGGAGGCCATGAGGCCATTGATAAAGAGCGTGGTGACTTCCGCCAACTGCGGCAGACCTTGCTTGACTTCGGCGTGCTTGAGTTTGTCGCTGGAAGCGGCGCGGCCGGCGAGTCCGGTGGAATCGCCGGCGGTGTCGACGCCGAGATCGCCGACGACGAGGCCGAGGCGTTTGACCATGACGTCGAAGATGCCGCGCAAGTGGCTCAGGTGCGGCTCTTCGCCGATGACGCGAAACGTTCCCCCGCCGTTGATGGTGAGGGCTCGATTGGTTTCGATGCGCGTCGCGTTGGCCGCGGTGTTGTCGAGGGTCAACGTGCCGCCGCGATCTTGGCGGCACGTTCCGGCGAATCGAATGTCGCCTCGCGGCCGGGCCGGCTTGCCTCTTCGACGCCACCTTCGTTCCACCACTTCGACCGAAGTTTTCTAGTTCCCTTGTTGTTCTGCTCGACGCCGAGGGCCTTCCGCCAGAGCGAAACCGTTT
>JBAXFO010000961.1:0-2087 GCA_037139885.1 Planctomycetota bacterium | reverse complement strand
TTTGTCGAATAATACGTTGCGTCGAAAACCAAAACTCTCAACCGGACAGTTGTGCCCTGGGATTCGGAGTCCCTTCTCCCAGAGCTTGAATGATCACTTGCTTGTGACGGTGCCGGCGACGGTTTTTCTCTTGGCTTTGAGCGAGATTTCGCGCACGCGGATGCGGGTTTCTTCGTCGGGAACGACGATCGTGCTTTCTTGTTCGATGATCCAGCGGGCCGCGCCGCCGGGACCGCGGTCGAGTTGGTCGGCGGTCATCTGCACTTCGAAGCGGGCGTCGCCCGTTTGTCCTTTGGCCTTCACGAAGATCTCGAACGTTTGCGTCTCGCCGACGTTCAGCGTGGGCAGCGGTTCGAACTCGACCCAGAATTCGCGTTTGGCGTCGAGGCCGCTGCGATAGCGACCCGGGCCGCGCACCTGATCGAGGGCCATCATATCGGGCACGCGGGCTTTCACTTGCAAATTGGTGATCGGATCTTTTCCCTGATTGCGGACCGTGATCGGATAGCTCGTTTTGCCGTCCTTGAGGATCGGGTCGTCGCGATCGAACATTTCGAGCGTCATGCCGGGAATGCCGCGGCGGAACTCTGTGCAGGCCTCGTCTTTGGCGTTGACGCTGCGATTGTCGTTTTGATCTTGCGAGACGCTCGCGGAGGCCGAGGCTTTGACGCAGAATCGGCCCGGGCCCCGCGAGCGGAGAACGATGTCGATCGACTTCGAGGAATTGGGCGGAAGCACGTCGAACAAGCCGCGCGGCCAAAAGCGTCCGGCGATGCCAGGGATGTTGATGAGCTCGTCATGGAGGCGAGCTTCTTCGAGATCGTTGCCCCATTCGATGGAGACGCCCGCTTTGTAGACGGGGCGATCGCTTTTGTTGAACATGGTGACCTTGTACGTCACGGGAGCGCCGATGGCCGCTTCGGTGGGGGCGAAGATGCGGACGTCGAAATCGCTGCGGCCGCCCGAGCCGCCCGCCCCCCCAGGACCGCCGCCGAAGCCGCCGCCAGGACCATTCGGATCACCGGGGAAACCGCCGCGTCCGTCGGCCGAGCCTTGCGGAGCGTATTGCACCACTTTCGTGGTGACGCATTGGCCGTGCTCGAAGGTGACGCGGGTGCAACTCTTGATATCCGCCAGGCCGATGGGAACGATCATGACGACAATGTCATGGCAGCCATGACCCGGGAGAGTTCCCAGGTTCCATTGCAGTTCGGGCTCGCGCTGATGAATTTGCGGCGAGGCTCGTAAGATGCGAACGCTGGCGGGCAAATTCATGCGCACGGTGACGTTGTGCGCGTCGGCGGGCGAGCTGTTTTCCACTTTGATGCGGTATTCCACTTCCTTGCCGACTTCCGCGCACGCCGGCACGCGAATCTTGAGCTTCACGACGGGGACCGGCACTTCCGACTCGATCTCGACCACGCCCTGATGGATGACGGGTTGCTCCACCGGCGGCTGCGCGGCCCGGGGCGGTCCATAGTGCGGCGGCGGGACGACCGGAGGGGAATCGTATGGCTGTTGCTGCGCGACATGGGGCGCAGGGAGAATATTGACGTCTTCCTGGCCGTGCTGGGCCATCGTCGGCGACGGCGGGCCGTAAAAGTTCGATGCGGCGGCCGCCTTGTCGCCGCACGTGGGGCACAAGGGATCGCCGTAGAGGTAAGGAGTCTGGCACACCGTGGCCAAAGCCACGATCCACCAGCTGATCACATAACGTCGTGTTGCGAGAAAAGTCATCATGAATGCGCCCGCCCGCCGAGTGGAATCCAGGGAGATTTCGCGCAAGCCAATCCAGGACGATTCGGACAGAAGCCGAAGAAACCTGCGATCGGAATCGGAAATCGACCCTCTTCGAGGGGCCGCCGCTGGCGTTGAATCAGCCGCGTGCCCGTATTGCGGTTCTTTCGATGGAGCGCTGGGAGTGAAAGAAGCCGCGTGCAACGATCATCCTTCCCATTCTGCCTCATGCTCCGCCACGGTGTCTTGAGGAAAAAACCCGTAGACGGCAAAGTCGCCGGGGGCGGGCATGTCGCGATCGTTATAACCGGAGCAAGCGCAACGCGCGCGACGTCTCGCGCCGTCAAGGC
>JBAXFO010000960.1:0-2089 GCA_037139885.1 Planctomycetota bacterium | reverse complement strand
AATGTCGACGACCGAATGCATCATCAGAATGTCGCGCACGCCGACGAAATGTTTCACCTGTCCCGAGGCGAGAGTGCTGACCATGAGCTTGGGGACGCCGAACGGGAGTCGACGCATCGCCGCCGTGCCGATGGTGGTGCCGGCGGAACCGCCGAGGGCGAGGATGCCGTCGACCTGGCCGCGAGCATGCAGGTCGGCGACGAGTTTGCTCGCCCCGCGCGCCGCGGCTTCGACGGCCTTGCCCCGATCGCCGGCCCGTGCGATCGCTTCGAGCGATGTGCCCGCGGCGGTGAAAACCTGCCGGCGCGTGATGTCGGGGACGAACGTCGGCTCGCCTTGAGAACCCACGTCGATGACGAGCGCGACGATGCCGCACGCCGACAGCCGATCGCGCACGTAGGCGATTTCCTGGCCCTTGGTGTCGAGAGCGCCGAGCAAAATGACGGGCATGCGAGAGGTCCTGCGGGGGAACGTTTTGAGCCGTGCGAAAGACATCGCCATTTTAGAAACGCCCGGGCTCTGATGTCGCGAGAACCTTTCATAAAACAACGTGACGCCATGCCCCCCCCCATAACCGGATCGAGGCCTTCTTCATGAGCTTGTTTTCACGCGACGAATGTTTGCGGCGGCTCCACGCTCAAAGGGCGGCGGGCAAACCGATCATCGGCGGCGGCGCCGGTACGGGCATCTCCGCCAAGTGCGCCGAGGCGGGGGGGATCGATCTCATCATCATCTATAACTCGGGACGCTTCCGCATGGCGGGACGCGGCTCGCTCGCCGGCATGATGCCTTACGGCGACGCCAACGCCATCGTCATGGACATGGCTCGCGAAGTCTTGCCCGTCGTGAAGCAGACGCCGGTCTTGGCGGGCGTGTGCGGCACCGACCCCTTTCGCATCATGAAGCTCTTTCTCAAAGACGTGCAAGCCGCCGGCTTCTCGGGGGTGCAAAACTTCCCGACCGTCGGCCTCATCGACGGCACGATGCGCCTCGGACTCGAAGAAACCGGCATGGGCTATGGTCTGGAAGTCGACATGATCCGCACGGCTCACAACCTCGGCTTGCTCACGTGCCCCTACGTCTTCAACCCCGACGACGCCATCGCCATGACGCAGGCGGGAGCGGATGTCCTCATTCCTCATATGGGTTTGACGACCAAGGGCTCGATCGGCGCCCAGAGCGCCATGACGCTCGCCGAGGCCGCCCAACGCGTGCAGGAAATCGTCGATGCGGCCAAGAAGCTGCGGCCCGATATCTTCGTTCTCTGCCATGGCGGCCCGATCAGCGAGCCGGACGACGCGGCCTTCATCATGAAGAACTGCACGGGCGTGGCCGGCTTTTTCGGCGCCAGCAGCATCGAACGGCTGCCGACCGAAATCGCCATCACCGCTTGCGTGCGGCAGTTCAAGGCGATTCGTCAGTAAGGTTGTGCTTGATTCGCAGCATCGGCAGACGCATGCCTGCGTCGGCCAACAACGACAGCCGCCGCGATAGGACGTTCATGGTCGCCGGGACGATACGATGCGCTTCGTCAACATTCAAGTCTTGCGAATTGTCGCGGCCGTCGCCGTGCTGGTGTTCCACTTAGGAATCTACTTCCGCGAGGTAACCGGCGTCGAGACACTCCTTTCAAGGACGATGGCTCATCCTTCGTTCTCGCTAGGCGTCCCGCTCTTCTTTGCGATCTCAGGCTACGTTCTCACGCATAGTCTTCAGAGCACGCCGCCTCGACGCTTTCTGTTGCTCCGTGTGCTCAGGCTCTATCCCGCTTACTTGATCCCTGCGTTCTTGGTTAACTATAGCGTTCACCGCGGCAAGAGCATCGTTTGGGACGAGAGTTTCTGGAAGGCGATATCGCTGCTGCCCTGGGGGCTCGCCGAGTGCCGATATCCGCTCCATATTGAATGGACCTTGGTGTATGAGGTCGCATTTTCGGTTTTGCTCACAGTCGTGGTGTGAGCAGCTGAAAAGTTGGTAGGATATTTGTACACGTTTTGCTGTTTTTGGCTTTGTGGGGCAAAGGTTTACCCGGAGGGATTCGTCATGGCCGCGATCGTGTTGACTGCGGAACAGCAGTTGGAAGCCAAGG
>JBAXFO010000959.1:0-2090 GCA_037139885.1 Planctomycetota bacterium | reverse complement strand
TGTTGGTGAAGCCAGGCACGCAGGTCGACGGTGGGGATCTGTTGATTCGTTTCGAATGATCGATTTCAAACGAGCGGATTGCTGGGGCCGCAACTGGCGATTTTTTCTTCGGGGAGCGTATCGGCGTCCGCGTCTTCGGTGATGCCGAGCCAGCGAATGAGAAACGGCAGCGAAAGCCCTTGCAAAACCAGGGTCGAGAAGATGACACCAAATGCGAGGAATTTGATGAGTTCGCGGTGTGGGAAAGGCGAACCGTCGGAGGTCGTCGCGGGGATCGCGAGCGCCGCCGCGAGGGAAACGATGCCGCGCATCCCCGTCCAGCCGACGATGAACACGTTCTTCAAGGGCGGATATTTCGGGTCAATTTTGAACAGCTTCTCATCGAACCACCTCGGGATATAGGCCCCGGGGTACATCCAGAGCAACCGGGATACAATCACCACGGCGCTGATGATCGCAGCTTGGCCGAGTAAGAATCCGAAGTCCATCTGCTGGGCCGTCGTCAGAGCTTCCAGAATCGCCGGGAGTTGGAAGCCAATCAGAATGAAGATCGCCCCGTTCAGCAGGAACTCGATCATCTCCCAGACGGCCTTCGCTTCAATGTACACGGCCTCTTCAAAGATCGACTCGCAGCGGGAGCCGACCCACAATCCGGCCGCGACCGTGGCGAGTACCCCCGAGACGTGCAAATGTTCCGCGGGCAGATACACGGCATAGGGCGTGAGAAGGGTAATTAAGATTGTGATGCTATTGTCGATCAGATCGTTGCGTGCGAGCCATTTCAGCATTCGGATCGAGAGCACCGCAACAACCAACCCGAGACCTATGCCGCCAAGCGACATGACGAAGAATTGCAGTGTCGCTTCGCCGATGTTGAACGCCCCGTATACGACGGCGGCGATGGCGAACTTGTAGGCGACGAGCGCAGAAGCATCGTTGACGAGGCTTTCGCCTTCGAGGATGGTCGAGATGATCTGAGGAAGCTTCACCCGTTGCGTGATGGCCGTCGCGGCAACCGCATCCGGGGGCGAAACGATAGCGCCCAGCACGAACCCGACATCCCAAGGCAGGCCGAGGAAGTAATGCGCCGCCGCGGCGACGAGTACGGTCGTGAAAAGGACGAGGCCGATGGCCAAGAGCGAGATCGCCCGGATCTGTGAGCGGAACGCGGGCCAGTGCGTGTTGAACGCCGCGGCGTAAAGCAGCGGCGGCAGGAAGAGCAGAAAGACGAGATCGGGTTGCAGTTTGATTGTCGGAGCATCGGGTTGCATGCTGAGCAATAAGCCGCCAAGGACGAGAAGGATCGGGTAGGCGATCCGCAACCACCGGGCGAAAATCCCGAGTGCCGTGACGACGGCGAACAGGCCGATGAGCAGTTCAATATCGAATGCGGTCATGCGGTGGGTTCCGTACGGATTTCGATATGGAATAGCTTATAACGTACCTAATCCGCATTCTTCCCCTGAAAAGGTGCCCCATGAAGCGAGCCACGGCCTTGCTGGTGTTCCTCCTCCTTCCCGCGTTCGCCTCTGCCGGAAAGGTCGTTCTCGTCACGGCCGATACGGTGCAGTCGTTCGCCGTCGATTTCGACACGGGAGGGAACATCTACTTCGTCGAGATGAACGGGGGCGAACGGCTCAAACGGGTCGAAGCCGACGGTAAAGTGACGGTTCTCGCGGGCACTGGCAAGAAAGGATTCTCAGGCGACGGCGGCGACGCGCTGAAGGCCGAGTTCAACGGCATGCACAACCTCGCCGTCGCGCCCGACGGCACGATCTACCTCGCCGATACCTTCAACAACTGCATCCGTAAGTACGATCCCGCGACCAAGAAAATTGAAACCTTTGCCGGAACCGGCAAGAAAGGCTTCTCCGGCGATGACGGCCCAGCCGCGAAGGCGGAGTTCAATCAAACCATCTGTATCGCTCTGACGCCCGATGGATCGGCAAAGCCGGGTTGCCCAAGGACGGCGAACTCGCCAAGGATCAACCGCTGATCGATCCGCGGGCGGTGGCCGTCGTTGCCAAGGGCAACCTGTACGTCTTGGACTTCGGAAATCGAGGCGATGTCACTTCTTCACAACCACCCGC
>JBAXFO010000958.1:0-2090 GCA_037139885.1 Planctomycetota bacterium | reverse complement strand
GTGAAACGGTCGATACCCTCCGGCGCGCCGTTGGCGTCGAGCCGACGGTTCACTTGATCGAACGCTTCGAGAAGCCGGCGTCGATCCGCGAGTTGCTCTTGCGTGATCCCGTGGAGCGCCATGTCGGCCATCGCCGGGCCGGACGGGCGAAACGCCGAATGGCTCACGCCGAGATACCCGGGGTGCCCCGGCGATCCATAGGGCGGATGCCCCGCGTTCGGAGCGAGGCCGACGAACGGAGGCACGGCGTCGTCCGCTGGCCCCTGCACGCGGGAAACCACCGAACCAATCGCCGGCCATCCTCCCGACGGCTGATTCAACGTCGATCGGCCCGTGTAGCAAATGAACGAATCGTGTGAACCGTTGGGCGAGCCGTACACCGACCGCAGCGGCACGCATTTGTCCATGACTCCCGACAACAGCGGCATGTGTTCGCAAATGTCGATGCCCGGAACATTCGTTCGGATCGGTCGAAACTCGCCGCGAATCTCGGCCGGGGCGTCCATCTTGAGGTCGTACATGTCTTGATGCGACGGAGCGCCGGCCATGTAGATCATGATGACCGATTTCGCCGTGCCTCGGCTGCCCGACACCGACTCGGCCCGAAGCAGGTCGGCCAGCGAGAGCCCCCCCATCGCCAGAGCGCCGATCTTCAGAACGTCGCGACGCGTCGTGTGGTCACACAGTCGATAGCGCTGGCCGCGAATTTGGAGCATTCAGCACCGAAGGGATTGGAGTCGACAAGGCGAGAGCAGGCCGGCGGAATTCAATGGCATTGTAACGACCAATGAGAACCTTGCAACCGCATTTTCCGCCGATCGCGATGGAGCGACCAGGGCCGTTCGGTTTTAAATCCTAAGCGAGATCGAGAAGAGCGAATGCCTCTTCGGGATGAGCATTGAGTCGGCGAATGGCGGCGGCGTGACTGGGTGAATCCATTCCGGCCAAGAGGTGGATGACGGTGTTGCGTATCGCGGCCAGCACTTGCGGGGCCGAGCCTCGGCGCACCCGGCAGGCGTCTTCGCCGAGGGTCACGTCTCGCACGTAGTGCAGTTCGTTCTCGATTCCCCAATGCTCTCGAACCAGTTCGGACAGCCGCTTGGCGTTGGCTTCTTCCGGTTTGAGGCTGGTCATCGCATACTCCACTTCGATGGTCGTCTTCCCCTTGATCGTTCGCTCCCGGGTGATTTCCAGACCCTGAGCCATGCCTGCCCATTTCTGGTGGAGCGTCAGGAGCGATGTCGTTCGCACCGTCCGTTTCTCCACTCGGCCGTGGCCCTTTTCCAGGCTGGTGTGCACTCGGTCGGGCGACTCATGAGGCAGGAGCTCAGGGGGAAAAAGCCGCAGCGATGCTGCGGGCGCCGGCCTCGAAGCCGAACCCAGCGGCGATGTCTCTTTCCAACCCGAGTTGGTTTCCTTTAACGGTAAATAAGTAGTCGCCGCCTTGCTCGACGATCTTCTCGCACACGTCGCGTTGACAGAACATGGCGTCGCCCAGAACCACGCGGCCCTTGACCGGCAAAATGCCCAGCAATTCCAGAGCGGCCTTGTGTTCGTTGGTCTTGGCGTCGACTCGGATCTGAGCGAGAACGGCCTGGTGCTCATGGGCATAGGCCGCCACGAGGTGGTGGCCGGGAGCCTCGCCATCTCGGCTGCCGCGCAGGGTTTTGCCGTCCAGCGAGACGGATTGTTTGTCCTCGCCCTCGGCGGGCGCGGGCGTGCGTGAAGCGATCCAGCGGGAGAGGGCCGCCTCGAAAGCGACCGGGTCCAAAACGCTGTAAAGATCGGAAAGGCACGAGGGAGCGGGAGTCTTGCCCCGACGAAATCCGAGGGCGTGAGCCAAAGGGACACCATGGTCTCTGCCGAACTGGGAGATCGACCTAGGACCCTTGCAGCCACGGAGCATGGCCAACACGGTGAGCGAAAGAATGGCCAGGAGCGGGTGACGCCGTCCATGGCGGCCGCGAGGATCGGGGACGTCGGCCAGAGCTTCAAACAGGGAAAGCGGAGCCATCGTGGCAACCTCCTGGACAAGAAAGACTGCCATGTCGGAATTGGGATTTCGTCAATGTACGGAGTTTCCACGAGGC
>JBAXFO010000957.1:0-2092 GCA_037139885.1 Planctomycetota bacterium | reverse complement strand
CAGCAAGTCCGTGGGAGCGATTGTTCGGTTTTTGTTCACGCAGAGAGGTTGCTGACCATCCGAACGCACCCGCTCAAGGGCCAGCGGCGATTTCCGTTAATTTCACGACAGTTTCGCCTTGTCGCGCGGGAATGTGGCGAAGGGTGATGCGAACTGTGGCAGAACGCACGGCGGGGCGGTCAAAACGCGGCATCACGGACGGGCCACGCGGACCTGGGCGCAGCGAAAGATTTGCCCCTTGAGGCGATACCCGGGGCGGACTTCTTCGATCACTTCGGTTGTCGTGCGGGCGGGATCCTTGAGAACATCGACCACCTCCATGATTTCCGGATCAAAGGGCCTGCCGACGCACATCATTCGTTCCAGGCCATGCTGTTCGAGGGCGCGATCGAGGCGCTGAAGGCTCATCGAATAGCCCACCGCGAGCGAATCGATCATCGGCTGGAGCGTCGCCGGGGTCGACTGGGCCCGAGCCCATTCTTGAAGCGGGGCGACGGCTTCACGCACTTTGTCTTCGAGATCGAACCAGCGCGTCCACGTCGGCAGCTTGATGTCGAGGTCCGGGATGGGCGGCGCGGAGGGAGCGGCGACGGGTTCCTTGCTCTTCGCGACATGCTTCTCCGCCATCGCGAGGGCGTCACGCGTTTCGAGCAGCGTCTTGAGCAGCGGACGTGTGGCGGCGACATCGTCCACGGGCGGCAAGGGCGCCGGCGTTGGCTCGGGGGGCTTCGTCGAGAATGCGGCCACCGCTTGACTCAACTTCTCAAGCGTCAGGGCGTTCTGCTCGACCTGGGTTCGACTCGCCCGCGTTTGCAGGTTCACTTCGGACCGCAGCGCCGTGAACTGGCGAACCAGCGCGGCCAAATCGACCGGTGCGCTCGCAACCTCACGCGCAACCTCAACGGCCGGCGGAGCCGGGTGATGCGCCAGCCAATCGCGAAAGTCGCCGAGAATGCGTTCGACGCTGGCGTTCGTCACCGCGACGTCGCCATTTCGACCATTTTCTTGAGAGAGATTCGCGGACGCGGATTCTTGCATGCCAGTTCCTCAATGATCGTTTCAATCGACAAGTGCCTGTCGACTTCGAAGAGTCGCTTACGGAGCCGAGTCTCCAGATCTTTCAATTCGTCGTACGCGGCCCGCACTTCGGCGAACCGCGCCGGAGCCCTCTCCGGGGGATTCTCGCGGACGAGTTCGAGATAACGACGGCGAATCGTTTCGTCATCGGCGTCGGCAGGCAAGCCGAGGACCTCATAGGGGTCTTTCATGAAGCGCTCCTTGCAGGAATGAAGACGGCCAAGTTTACGGGTCCAGGGTCGCCGCGCCGCTGACGGCGGGGTCGTAGCGTTCCAGCCAGCGGATGATCTCGATGCGGTTCTGGTCGGGGTCGCGAACGAAGAAGCGATCGCAAGCGTGAATCTTGGTCGTCTCTTCCATGGCGATGCCGCGCTCGCGAAAATGCGCCCGAGCCGCGTCGACATCGGGGACACGCAGCGCGAAGTGCCGGGGGCTGACCAAATCGGGAGCCGGCTTTTGCAGCAAATGCAGCGTCTGATCTCCGAGTTCAAACCAGAGGGCGACGAAATCGAACGACTTCGGTTTGGCGATTTCCTTGAGGCCCAGAACGTCGCGATAGAACCGCCGGCTGCGCTCGACTTCGGTGATGATGACCGAGACGTGATCGAATTGAAGAACATCGAGAGCCATACGCGGGATTCCGTAATCGAGAAGGCCACGAGCGAAAGCCGCCCGTGGCCGACCCATGGAGGCCTTCATTTCGTTAGTTCACGCCGAAATCGCCCTTGATGCTGCGCAGGCCGTTGTGAATGTGGTTATTGGGGTTGCCGTTGCCGTCGGCTTGAATGTTGAGGAATTCGATGACGAAGGTCGGGCCTTGCACGCGGTAGGTGCGGCCTTTGCCCTCTTCGATGCTGCCGGAAAACGCGAAGTGGATATTGTCGACGCCCGCGTCGCGAATGGCTTTCAACTCGGCGGCGCCGACGCCCTTGGCCATCCGGCTTGCGTTATCCTCGACGATCTGCACCAAGATCTCTTTCTGGGCGGCGGTCATCTTGCTGGCCGGCAAACCGAC
>JBAXFO010000956.1:0-2101 GCA_037139885.1 Planctomycetota bacterium | reverse complement strand
GTGCGGGCCAGGCGCCGGTGCCCGAGCGCCAGCCGAATTCGGAGGCGTTCGTGCAATGGTTGATGCGAACGGGGCGATACCAGGGATAACCCCAGTCCCATTCCATGTCGCTGTCGAACGTGAAAAGCTCACCGTCGGGGTTGAAGGCGATGT
Organism: Planctomycetota bacterium; assembly: GCA_037139885.1. Taxonomy (GTDB): domain Bacteria; phylum Planctomycetota; class Planctomycetia; order Gemmatales; family Gemmataceae; genus JAIEPT01. The sequence continues at coordinate 1,948 of JBAXFO010000956.1, read as the reverse complement.
CGTAGGCGTTGCGGAAGCCGCCGAGAACGAGGTCCCATTGCTTGCCGTCCGCGTCGGTGCGGACGACATAGCCGCCGGGGGCCAGGATGCCGGTGGCGTGGCCATTGCCGTCCCATTGGCGATGCTGAATGAAGTCTTCGCGGAAGTTGCGATACGGTGAATCCGCGGCCATGCCCTCGGGAACGGCGGTGTGGTTGCCGTTCATGACGTAGAGCTTGTTATCCGGTCCGAGAGCGACGCCGTGCGGACCGTGTTCGCCGCCGCCGGCGAATTTCTTGAGGAGCTTGACGTCGTCGTATTGATCGGTCCCCTTCGTATCGCGGCAGCGGTAAAGCCCAAAGCCGTCGGGGCCGATGCCGTTGACGTACAGGCTGTCGAACGCTTGCAGGATGCCCATTGCTCCCGAGATCTTGAGGTCGAGCTTCTCGATCTTCGCGACCTTGCCGTTGTCGAGAGTCACGCGCAACATCGGCTGGTTTTGTTGCCCGGAAATGATGAGCCGGCCTTTGTGATCCTTGCCCATGGCGATCCAGGAGCCTTCCGTCGCCGGGTCGGAAGTGTGCAGGAGTTCAATTTGAAAACCGGGAGGGACATTGATCGCCTCCGGGGCCAACGCCGCCCCTTTGGCCGGCCCCTTCTTTTGCGCGTCGACCGTCTGCCAGGCTAATAAACCGCAACAGACCGCGACAAGCGGCGTCATCCGCAAGACCAAGCGCAACATCATCAACTCCTGAACCTTGGCTACGAATTGTTATGCAAGGGCCGAAGGTGCGTGCGACGGGGCGACATCGCACGCCAAAATGCCCCATTTTTCAATGTCGCTGATTGGCGGGCGGGTTTCAAGCAGAATGTGCGGCGGCGCTTTTTTCGATGTGGCGGAATGGACGAACCGACAGCGACGAAACGACACGTTCGAAACGGATGGTCGCAAAAGCGCTTACTGACCGATCCGCAGGGTCAAGTCGCCGCGTTCGCGGGGGGTGAGATAGGTGAAAGGGCTGCATTCGTTCGCCTCCGCGAGCCAGCGCTGGGCCGGCGCGGTTTGGCCGAGTTGCCGCCAGGCGAGGTGGAGGTACCAGTTGGGCCGCGCTTCGGCGGCCTGAAGCGACCGGGCGAGGGTCAGCTCCATGACCGACTTCCACAGGTTCGCTTCTGTCGGCACGGCGTCGTCGGGTTCTTGGCTCGTGCGTTTTTGTTGGGCGAGCCAGTAAAGGCCCAGGCCGCGATGAAGGTGGACGTGAAACATGTCGCCGTCTTCTTCCGCGAGATCGAGAAGTCGGCCATGGCAGTGAACGAGCAGCGCCAGGTCGAGGGTTTTGTCTTCTTGCGCCCGGGCGACGACCTTCTCAAACTCCACGCTCGCTTCGCAAGAGCGGCCCAATTTGGCCAAGACCTCCGCATAAAGCACACGGGCGTTTTTCGATTCGGGATGCCGCTGGGCGTACTCGCGCAGCAACTCGCACGCCTGAGCGTGGTCCCCCTTCTCGAGAGCCTGCGTCGCTTGCGGCAAAAGAGGGTCTTCGCGGGATCTCGTCAAACGAAGGGGTGCAGGCAACGTTCGCGTCAGGGCCGTCGTCGAACCCGGCAAGGCCGCCAGATCGTTTGCGGAAAACGACTGGCAACCTGCGAAAGCCACACAAACAAGCCAAGGGATTCGGCGCATGAATGCACTCGAAGTTCGTTGTTCCTTCCTCTGTGATCGGTCGGATGCGCGGTGGAGATGAGCGAAAGAAGCGATTGCAACGATTGTGCCGGCGCCGTCCCGTTCCCGTGAGGCTCGGGACGCCCCTGAACGTTTCGGGGGGCTTCGCTGGCTCAACCCAACCCGCAAAAACTCACCCTTCGCTTCCGTCACTCGCACAACACGCACGGCAAGCAACGGTTCGGCCTGTCGATTGGCACATTATCAAAAGCATTTTTGACATCATCGATGGCAAGGACCGTCCGA
>JBAXFO010000955.1:0-2104 GCA_037139885.1 Planctomycetota bacterium | reverse complement strand
TCACTCTAAACCAAGAAAATGCCGATCTGAACGGCTCGTGTCGATATAACACTTTAATAAAGTTCCGGGCGTCGTCCCCGTTTTTATGCTGCTCAACTCGACTCTCTACAAAACGCTGCAAAATCAGGGTACACCACCAAGTCTGGCAAGTCGGGCAAGGGCGAGAATCCGTAACGATACTCGCTTTAGATGGCGGCGCATAAAACGGCCTCGTCCTGTTCAAAAGAACTGCTTTTTGGTTAAACTTTGTTAAAACGTCAGAACCACTCAACGCAACGGCAATTCAAAAAGGAAATCCTATGACTTCGATTCGTATTGTGTGCGTTTGCCTAGCGCTCTTCGCCATCGCGTTGCGCGCGGAAGACAAACCTGTCCTCCAGACCTTCGAAAAAAAGAACGTCAACGAACTCTTCTTTGCGGAAGGGGCGGCGATCGGCGACTTCAACCACGACGGCAAACCTGACATCGTCTCCGGGCCGTTCTGGTATGAAGGACCTGACTTCATCGTAAAGCACCAATATTTCAAAGACGAAGATTCCAAGCCGTTCGACAAGGAAAAGTATTCGCAGAATTTCTTCTCCTTCACCTACGACATCAACGGCGACGGCTGGGACGACATCATCATTATAGGCGTCCCCGGCAAAGACGCTTCCTGGTACGAAAACCCCAAGGGCAAAGACGGCCCCTGGGTGCGGCACATCATGGCCGATTCGGTCGATAACGAATCGCCGACATTCGCCGACATCACCGGAGATGGCAAGCCGGAGATCGTCTGTTCTTCGGGTGGGTTCCTCGGCTATTTTGAGGCCGATTGGAGGAATCCGGCGACGAAATGGACCTTCCACAAGATTTCGCCAAAAGGCGGCTGGCATAAATACACGCACGGCCTGGGCGTCGGCGACGTCAACGGCGACGGCAAGTTGGATTTGCTCGAAGCCAACGGCTGGTGGGAACAGCCCGCCGATTTAAGCAAGGATGAAGTCTGGAAATTCCACGCGGCCAAGTTCGGAGGCGGCGGTTCGCAGATGCACGTTTACGACGTCAATGGCGACGGCGTTAGCGATGTCGTCTGCTCGCTCCAGGCGCACGGCTACGGCCTCGCGTGGTTCGAAGGCAAGAAGGACGACAAAGGCGAGATCACGTTCACACAACATTTGATCATGGGCGACAAGCCCGAACAGAACAAGTACGGTGTCAAGTTCTCACAGATGCACGCGCTGGAACTGGTCGACATGGACGGCGACGGCATCAAAGACATCGTCACCGGTAAGCGCCACTGGGCGCACGGTTCGCGCGGCGACCCCGAGCCGCAAGCAGCGGCCGTGCTATACTGGTTCAAGACCGTGCGCAACGCCGACAAGACCGTCGATTTCATCCCCTACAAAATCGATGACGATTCCGGCGTCGGAACGGAACTCATGATCGGCAACATTTTTGGCGGTAAACTTCCCGACATTCTCGTGGGCAACAAGCGCGGTACGTTCGTCTTCAAGCACGGCGAGAAATCGGTCAGCAAGGAGGAGTGGGAAGCCGCGCAGCCCAAACCCGTCAAATAGGGCGAGTAGGGCCGCCGCGTTGCAAAATGGGAACGCGGCTCGATTTCTACAAAATTCAACACAAAAAAGTGGCGCATCGCTTGTAGTAAAACGGATACGGTCGGTCTATTTTCTCGCACTGTTCTCATGGAAGGAAAACGCGCACATGTCTTTGAAACTCAGTTCCCTCGTTTTGGCGGGATGTCTCCTGCTCGGCTTCATCGCCCACGCGGCCGAAATCACAGGCGAAGGTCATCGCTTCATCGCCGGCCAGGACGGCAAGCATCTGGCAATCGTCAGCGCGAAAGGCGAGATCGAATGGGCAATGCCGATTGGCCCGAACCACGACGCCCAACTGCTCGCCAATGGCAACGTTTTGATGCAGACGAGCTATCAGAAGATCGTCGAAGTCGACAAGGAAAAGAAGATCGTCTGGAACTACGACGCCTCGAAAATGAACGGCAACGGTCCCGAAGAAGGCAAGAAGGGCCGGCCCGTCGAAGTCCATGCGTTTCAGCGCCTCGCCGACGGCAACACCATGATCGTCGAATCCGGTCCGTCGCGCATTA